>JANLST010000057.1:0-4716 GCA_031362505.1 Sphingomonadales bacterium | reverse complement strand
GTACGGCGCGCGCACGCGACGTCTGGACGGATTGGTCGATGACCGTTCCGATCCCGTAAAGACGATTGATATAAGCTCTTGCATCCGCCTTGTTGTCGATGCGGTGAATGTTGATGAGGAAGGCTGGAACCTGGCTCTGCGCGCCATTCATCTGGTCAAACACATAACCAAGGTCGTTGAAACGGTAAGCCGCATCAGCGCGCTCGGCCTGCTTTTCGAAAAGGCGGAATGACAGCCGGTTCTCGGAGTTTAGACGGGCCGGATCGAAGCGAGCGCGCAGTTCCTTCAGGGCCGACAGGTTGGCATCGTTGGCGCGCGCGGCACCCGCATCAGAGAAATCGTCCCAACGACCATAGTCAGCATCCTTTATCCCGCGGTAGGACTTGTTTAAAGGAGACTGTGCGAGCTGTTCGGCGTCATACTCTTCGAAGAACGTCTTTATCGCGATGTTCTGGTCCGTTTCAGCCGCGGCCGTAGGACTTGGCACTTGGGCAAGAATGGGAACGCCAACGCTGGCCAATGCCATCGCGAGAGCAGAGAGGGCGGTGTTGATCATGCGCATTGCGGTCACTCCATTAGGCTCATTTTAGCCCCGGCTTTAGCAGTCATTGAACCGACGTGAAGACTGAACATCGCGTCTTGTCGAAAACGCGGCTGCATTCATCGAACGCCCTCCATTTAACCCGAAGCCTTTCGCCTCCACGACATCTCGACAATGAGGACATCTTCAACTCGCCAAAAATGCGAACAAAATGCAATAGCAATAGAAAGCACCTACAAATGCTATTGCGACTGGTTCGCATAAACACTACCGAGATGCGACTCAACCGTATCAAACAGGATGACCATGACAAGGATTGCATTGCTATTCGCCGGAACAGCCCTTTCGATAGCGACCCCCGCCCTCGCCAGCGAAGCGGCGCTCAGGGAAGAGATTGCCCTGCTCAAGGTGCAGCTTGCAGCCCAATCCGCCCAGTTGGCGCGGCTTGAGGCAGCGACGCAAATGCTTTCGCAAAACCAGGCAGATGCCAATGCCAAGATCGCGGCCATACCGGCGTCGCAGCCGACATTGCCGGCGCCAACCGCTTCGGCTCCAATCGAGACCGCCAGTGCGGCTGGTCCCACCACCACAATCGGTGGATATGGCGAAATTTCGTACAACAATTATCTGAAGGATTCGAGCCGTAATCAGGCCGATCTCAAGCGCTTCGTCCTCTATTTCGGCCATCGCTTCAGCGACAAGCTGAGCTTCAACAGCGAGGTCGAGATCGAGCATGCGATTGCCAGCGCCGATGATCCCGGCGAAGTCGAGGTCGAGCAGGCCTATCTCAGCTATGCGTTCAATCCGGCCGTCAACCTGAAGGCGGGCCTTTTCCTGATGCCGTTCGGCTTCATCAACCGCAGCCATGAACCGCCAACCTTTTTCGGCGTGGAGCGCAACGAGGTCGAAACGCGGATCATCCCTTCCACCTATCGCGAAGGCGGCATCGGATTATACGGAACGACCAGCTTTGGCCTGTCCTATGATGTCGGGATAACGACGGGCTTCAACGTCGCCAAATTCGATGACGCCGGCAATCCGCTGGGCGGATCGCATCAGGAGCTTGTGCTGGCCAAGGCGTCCAACCTTTCACTTTATGGCTCGCTCGAATATCGCCCCATCCCCGGCGTCCTGATTGGTGGCGCGATCTTTTCCGGCAACGCCACGCAGAAAAATGCTGACTTCAAGGCCGATTCGACACTGCCCGATTTCAGCGGGATCAAATCGCGGGTCACACTGTGGGACATTCATGCCCGCTGGCAGCCGGGGCGCTTCGACTTCCAGGGTCTTTATGCGCGCGGCACGATCAGCAATGCCACTGCGATAGATGGTGTGCTGACAGCCTATAATGCCGCAAACGGCACCGGCCGACCGCTTGTCCCCAAGGCCTTTTATGGCTGGCTGGCGCAGGGCGCCTATACCCTGCCGCTTGGCGGCGAGGTCACGATTGCGCCGTTCGTTCGGTATGAGAAGCTCAATACACAGGCCCGTCTTCCTGCAGGCGTTCTCTCTGATCGGGAAAATCGTGATCGCGTCTTTACCACCGGCGTGTCGTTCAAGCCGCTGTCCGACGTGGTGGTGAAGGCCGATTATCAGAAATTCTTCACCAACAGCGAGAATGACCGGATCAACATTGGCATCGGCTACCAGTTCTGATGAACCGGCATCTCTTGCTTGTGCCACTAGCGCTGACTGCCATCGAAGCGCACGCAACTGTCTATATGACACCCGAACAGGCGCAGGCGACGATGTTTCCCGGCGAATCCCTGAAGGCCAGCTTTCGCACGCTCGATGCGACCCAGATACAAGCAATAGTCAAAGCCTCCGGAGTCTCTCCACTCGGCCGTCAACTCAAGGCTTGGCGGTCGGCAAGCGGTGGCTGGCTGATCGTCGATGAAGTGGTGGGCAAGCACGAATTCATTACCTACGCCGTGGCGCTTGATGCCAGTGGTGCGCTCAAGTCCATCGAGATTCTCGAGTACCGCGAAAGCTATGGCGGGCAGGTCCGCGATCCTCGCTGGCGGGCGCAATTTGTGGGCAGGCGGGCGGGCGGGCCGCTCCAGCTTGGCAGGGAAATCAGGAACATTTCAGGGGCGACCCTTTCTTCCAAGCATGTGACCGACGGCGTGCGTCGGCTGCTGGCGACCTATGCCATCGTCCTCGCCCGCTCCTGAGCTTGCCCCGCTTGTCAGGCGCGCGCGTCCCATGCTGGGCACATTTGTCGAGATTGCGCTTCCCGAAACAGCCGCGACTGCCTTTGAAGCCGGGTTCGCCGCCATCAGCCATGTTCACGACCGCATGTCATTCCACGCGCCGGGCAGTGACCTGTCACGCATTCACGCGGCACGCGCGGGTGAGTCTGTTGAAGTCGATCCTCATACGATCCGTGTGTTGCGAATGGCTGCAACCCTGCATCGTGTCTCCAAAGGATTGTTCGACATTACGGTTGGCCGTGCGCTGGTTCAGAGCGGCTTTTTACCGAGGCCAGACGGCTTTCGACTGACAGATTTTCCTGGCGCAGCGGAGGACATCATCTTGATCGATGACAGTCACCTTTGCTGCCAACGCCGGGTTCTGATCGATCTGGGCGGCATCGCCAAAGGGTATGCCGTCGACTGCGCCGTCGATGCGTTACGCGCAGCTGGCGCACCCTTTGGAATCGTCAATGCCGGGGGAGACCTGCGCGTGTTCGGACCCGTGTCCCAAACGGTTCACATCAGGAGCGGCATGGGAGAAGTTGTCGCCCACATCTTGCTTCAGGATTGCGCGATTGCCAGCTCATCCAATCTGGCGAACCGCAGGAGGCAGAGGGGCAAGGCAATCACGCCGCATATCGGCGCAGGGCACCAGCCCGTGTTGATCGACGAGACAATTTCCGTCATGGCCAGCACATGCATGATCGCAGACGCCATGACCAAAGTCGCCATGACCGACCCTGATTTGGCCGACATGCTTCTTCGCGAACATGACGGGTGCGTTGTTCGTGACGTCCCCAGCCGAGCAGCTTTCTGATGTCCAATACCCGGTCCGCACGTCTGGCCCGCTGGCAGATCATGCTTCTGACGATCAGTGGTGCGCTGCTCTGGCTGAGCGGCGGTGCCTGGCTCCTTCTCCATTATTTTGGCCAGCTTCAAGGAGAGTTCGGACCGGAACTGAATCCGCTCGAGCCCTGGCTCTTGCGCGCGCACGGCTTGATCCTGATCCCTGCGCTTTTGGGCTTTGGCGGCCTGTTCGTCATTCATGTTCCAAGGGGCTGGAAGGACGTTCCCCAACGTAATATCGGCCTTGGACTGACAGGCCTTGTCACCGTTCTGATCGCATCTGGCTACCTGCTTTACTATCTGGGGAATGAGACCGTGCGGAGCTGGACGAGCATCGCCCACTGGTCAATCGGGCTGGCCGTGCCGATCATCTTTATCTGGCACTATATCCACGGAAAAACCAAGCGTCGCGCAACACGCGGTGCTGCCAAACCCTCCTCATAACAGGAATTGCCGAATCGTTATGGCGGCTATTCTTATTGACGCGGCAGATATCGCGCGCGCCTGTGCATCCAATCGGTAGCCTTTTTCCATAAGACGATATGAGCAACGCAATACGTCCGCTCGCTGACATCAACGTGCGGGAGCTCCTCAGGGCTTTTCCGCCATGGGGAATTTATGCACCAGACCAAGATAATCCTGAACAGTCTTCTCTCAGCCAGCGTCTTGGCCTTTGCCATCGGCGCGCCCGGAGCAGCTTGGGCTCAGGAAGCCCCCGCCGCAGATAATGCCCCTGCGGCAGACGATGCAGCAGAGGGCGGTGGCCTGGAAGAAATCGTCGTCACTGCGCAAAAGCGCGAACAGAGTCTTCAGGATGTGCCGGCATCGGTATCGGCAGTTTCGGGTGCCAAGATTGCACAGACCGGCATTGCCAAGCTGGGCGAGCTAACCGGGCTGGTCCCCAATCTCCAGATCCAGCAGGATCCGATCGGTGACCGGATCAACATTCGCGGCATCCAGTCGGGCAATAACGCTGGGCTTGAACAATCGGTCTCGACCTTCGTCGATGGCGTCTATCGCGGGCGCGGCGTGCAGACACGCTTTGCCTTTCTCGATCTGGCGCGGGTCGAAGTGCTGCGCGGGCCACAGGGGACCCTGTTCGGCAAGAACACGATTGGCGGTGCACTCAATATC
>JANLST010000048.1:0-2694 GCA_031362505.1 Sphingomonadales bacterium | reverse complement strand
TCCCGTAAATGGCGGTGCATCCATTTCGGTTCGCCACCCCGTCGCTTCGGTTCGCGGCACCTATGTTGCCAATCGGCTCCGGCTGATTGCGAGCGCTGCCTATGACGGGTTCAACTATTCGGACACAACCACGCTGAGCGGAACGGCGCTCGATCAGGATTATCGTGATCGAAAGGTCTATCGCCTCAGCGCTCGTGCCGAATATCTGTTTGCCGCCGATAGCGCTGTCTTCCTGCAGGCGACACATCGGAGCACGCGCTACGATGACCGGTCGAGTGTGCTGACGGATCGATCCAGCAAGGAAGTTCGTGTCGTCGCCGGGTTGGTCACCGATGTCACGCCGATCATCCGCGCGGCGCTAGGCATCGGCTATGCCGAACGGCGATATGGCCAACCTGGAATCCGGCCGGTTCGTGACGTGGTTGCGGATCTGCGCGTGGATTACAACGTGACGCAACTCACGACGTTCTCGCTCGTCGGAAGCCACGGCATTGAAGAAGCCACTGTTCCAAACGCCGCAGGCTATGTCGCAAGCAAGATCGGGCTCCGCGTTGATCACGAACTGCTTCGCAACCTTATGGTTAATACGGGCGTCGACTATCAGCGCGACAAATTCAAGGGAATCGCGCGCCTTGACCGTCTCAGCCGGATCAGCGCGGGCGCCTCGTATACCATGTCTCGTAACGTCGTGATCACACCTGCCCTCGATTATGTCCGTCGAAGAAGCAATGGCGTGTTTGCTGGACCCAACTTCAAGGAGGTGCGGTTCGTCATGCGCGCTTCGTTTCGATTCTGAAGGTGGTCATGTCGCAAGCGGCAACGCGTGCGCATTTTCACCAAAGCTAGTCCGCGACTTTAACCACGGGGAACCGTAATGTACCAAGACAGGATCGCACGGTTCGATGATCGACAGGACCTTGCCGGGGTTTATTCCCGGTTCAAGCGACACACGCCCCTGGGTGCTGCGATCATCTTTTCTTTCGTCGTCCTTGCAATCATCGCAACCCAGTTCATGCCCAAAAAATATACCGGCAAAGTGCAGTTGGCCTTTGCCCCCCAAAGTTCGATTATCAAGAACATCGCTGATCCAGGATTGAGCGACCTTGCGCGCGAAGCCGAGATAGAGGCCCAGCTCCAGTTTGCCCGATCGCTTGCGGTTGCGAACCAGGTGGTCAAAACACTCGACCTTGCCAAAGATCCGGAAATTGCGAACGAAGCCAAGCGCTTCAAATCGGGTGGAGCCGATGCGCTTGCAGCGGCGGTTCTCGACAATTTCGGTGCCCGGCGGGTTGGCCAGACACCCCTGATCGAACTGACATTCACATCGAGCAATCCGATCACTGCGGCCAAAGTGGCGAACGCGTTCGCTGACAGTTATCTTCAAAATCAGGTCACGCAAAAACTGGCCCAATCCAAATCCACCCTTGGTCAGCTTGATGCGCGTGTTGAACTGCTGCGGTCACAGGCTGAGAGCGCAGACGCTGCCGTCGCCGAGTATCGCGTGCGAAACAACCTGATCGGAAACCCGGACTCGGTCGCGCTTGAACAGGAAATTTCGGCGATCAGCACCAATCTGGCCAATGCCCGTGCGGTATCGGCGGAAGCAAACGCACGGCGTGCGGCAGCAGGCCGTTCGACGATCATCGGAAGCAATAGCGGGCCGATCGATAACAGCACATTGTCGGGGCTTCGGGCACAGCGTGCCGAGGTGGTCCGCAAGCAGGGAGCGCTTTCCGCGCGCTATGGGGAGCGACATCCGCTTATCATTGATACGCAGGAAGAACTTGCTCGGATAGACGGAGAAATCCGATACGAAATGCGCGGCCTTTCAGCCTCCGCCGGGGCCGAGTCCAGCATTGCTGCAGCACGGGCTTCATCGTTGGCAGCAAGCCTTGGCAGTGCGCGATCGCGGCTGGTGGCCAATGTGCGCGGCGGCGTCGGCCTGGCGGACCTTGAGCGCAAGGCTTCGATCGCCCGCGAGCAGTGCCAGAACCTTCTCGGCACACGGAGCCAGGAAACAGCCCGGCGCGCGCTGTTCCAACCCGATTCCCGGCTGGTCTCGCCGGCGACCCCGCCGCTATCGGCCAGTTCGCCAAATCTTATGGTCAATATTGTCCTCGGTTTTGCACTTGGCCTCGCCATTGCACTCGCCACGGCCTATTTCCGCGAGCGTTGGTCGCAGTGCCTGAATACGATCGATGACATTGATCGCCTTCTGGGGGTCGAATTTCTCAATTCTGTGCCAACGCTCCGGTCATCGATTGACGCTCCAAAGACGAACGATCCGTCCGAAGCTGTCGTCCTTCACCCGCTCTCGTCCTACGCGGAAGCCTTTCGGAGCCTCGCCACGACGCTGCTCTATCGCGCGAGGGAATCCAGCGGTGGCAAGGTGATTGGCATTACCTCCTCGCTCCCCAAGGAAGGCAAGACGACAACGTCGATTTCGGTTGCACGCGTGCTCGCGCTTTCGGGAAAGAGCGTCGCGATCATGGATGCCGATTTGCGACGACGGTCAATCACCCAAGCCCTTGCACCGGACGCCGCCAATGGCTGGGTCGAGGTTGTTGAAGGCTCGGCCACTTTGAAAGATGTGCTGATCGTCGACGGAACCGGCGCCACACTCGTCCCGGCGGCACCCAACGCCCATCTTGCCGCGAGCCCCTTCAGCGGGCCTGCATTCGAGCAGTTGATGCA
>JANLST010000040.1:0-5650 GCA_031362505.1 Sphingomonadales bacterium | reverse complement strand
ATCGGTTTTCTCGATAGCCCCGATTTTGCATAACCGACTGGCTCTTGTGCGTCCAGCGCGCTTGAATAACGATCACCTTGACCGCATGGTCGACCGCCATATTCGGACTGGAAAGCGAAAGCCTCAAAAATTGCTTTTCTGCAGCGTGATTCCAGTTCATCTTGCAATCGAAGTCGCTCAAACAAAAAAGGGTTGGGACATGGACAGGCAGACAAATTTCAAGAAACTGATTGCCGACAGACGCTCGCTTCTCAAGGGAATGGGCGCAGCCGCGATCGGGATCAGTTTTGGCGGCGCCCTGACAGGCTGTGGCGAGGCAAGCAAATCCGGTTCGGGCACGAAAATTGCCTCGACCGGCGAGGAACCGAAGCTCAATTTCTACAATTGGGATACCTATATCGGTGAAACCACGCTCGCCGACTTTAACGGAGCAAGCGGGATCGACGTCAACATGTCGCTGTTCGCGACCAATGACGAACTCTTTGCGAAGCTGCGCGCCGGAAATCCGGGATTTGACGTGATCGTGCCGTCCAACGATTTTGTTGAACGCATGGTGCAATCCGACATGATCATTCCGCTCGACAAGGCGCAGATCCCCAATTTCAAGAATGTCGATCCGGCGTTCATCGACGTCGCCTATGATCCCGGGCGGAAATTTTCGATTCCCTACACATGGCTCGTCCTGGGTATCGGGTATCGCAAATCGAAAGTGAAGCCTGCTCCGGATAGCTGGAAAGTGCTGTTCGATTCCGATCAGTACAAGGGCAAGATTTCGCTGCTGTCCGAGGCGGGTGACCTGTTTCGTCTTTATGGGAAATATCTCGGTAAATCCGTCAACTCACTCACCCCTGCGGACGTCAAGTTGATTGAAGCCATGATGATCAAGCAGAAGCCCTTCGTCAAAGCCTTCCATGAAGACAATGGGCAGGACCTGTTGGTCAAGGGCGAGGTCGATCTCGTTCTGGAATATAATGGCGACATCGCCCAGAAGATGATCGAGGATCCCGACATTGACTTCATCGTGCCCA
This sequence comes from Sphingomonadales bacterium, assembly GCA_031362505.1. Taxonomy (GTDB): domain Bacteria; phylum Pseudomonadota; class Alphaproteobacteria; order Sphingomonadales; family Sphingomonadaceae; genus Aquisediminimonas. Next base: position 4,622 of record JANLST010000040.1, on the reverse strand, counting down.
AGGAAGGAAGCCAGCTCAATTCAGATACGCTGTGCATTCCCAAAGGCGCGCCGCATCCGAAAAATGCCCATGCCTTCATCAACTATCTGCTCGACGGTGAAGTCGGCAAGGGGATCACGCAAACCATTCAGTATCCGACGCCGAACATGAAGGCCAAGGAGTTGATGGGGGATGCCTATGCACAGAACACGGTGATATTCCCGCCAGCCGACGTGATGGCAAAGTGCGAATACGCAAAATTCCGCAGCGACATACAACCTATCTACGAAGAGGCATTCACCCGCGTCCGTGCGGCATAACGAGGCCGTTGCGAAATGCAGGACTGGAAGCGACAGCGCGGTAATTTTGCGGCCATTGCCTTTGCACCCACGCTTTGGCTGTTGCTGTTCTTTGCCGTTCCGCTGGCCATCATGTGGGCCTTCAGCTTTGGCAGCAACGAGGGGCTGACATCGATCAAGATTACCGGGACCTTCGCCAACTATGCCCGGGCGATTGAACCGCTCTACCTTGAAATCTTTGGGAAATCGGTCGCTGTCGCGGCGCTGACGACCGTGATCTGTCTGATCGTCGGCTTTCCGATTGCAATGGCGATCGCTTTTGCCAGTCCAAAATGGAAGCCGTGGCTTTTGTTGCTCATCATGCTGCCATTCTGGACCAACCTTCTGATCCGGACCTATGCGCTTCTCTCTCTATTGGGGACGCGGGGGGTGGCCAATCAAATGCTCGGTTGGCTGTGGGCCAAGACGAGCCTGTTGCTGACCCTGGTCGGTGCGGGGCCGCTGCAACCTTTTGAACCACTGCCATTGCTCTACAACAATTTCGCCGTGGTTTTCGGCTTGGTCTATGTCCATTTGCCGTTCATGGTCCTGCCGCTCTATGCAGCGCTCGACCGGCTGGACAAGTCGCTGATCGAGGCCAGTCTGGATCTTGGTGCAGGGCATTGGCAGACCATCACCCGGATCATCATGCCTTTGGCAGCGCCGGGAATCATTTCAGGACTGATCATTACTTTCGTGCCCGCTCTCGGATCCTATCTGACACCGGACCTCATGGGCGGCACGGACAGTCAGATGATCGCAAATGTCGTCGAACGACAGTTCAAGCGCGCCAATGACTGGCCGTTCGGCTCGGCGCTTTCGTTTGTGCTGATGTATGCAACGTTCATTCTGATCGCGCTGCAGGCCCTCCGAAACCGGAAAGCGGAGGCAAGGCATTGAGCCTTTTCAAACGCACGCCGCTCGCTCCGCTGGAATATACCAAGCGGCTGTGGATGCGAAGCTGGATCGCGGCCGTCACGATCTTCCTTTATGCCCCCTTGCTTGTGTTGTTCGTTTTCAGCTTCAATGACAGCAAGGCCAATGTTGTCTGGCGCGGCTTTACCTTCAAATATTATGGCAAGGTCTTCAAGAACGAGTCGCTGATGGCCGCGCTCGGCAATTCGCTGACGATCGCCTTCCTTGCGACCATCTTCAGCCTTGTTCTCGGTGCGTTGGCCGCCGTGATGCTGTGGAAATTCCGCTTTCCGATGAAGGCGGGTCTGGAAGGCGCAATGGCGTTGCCGATCGTGGTTCCGGAGATCTGCATGGGCGTGGCCATGCTGATGTTCTTTGCCGCGATCAAATGGCCGACGGACCTGCCCTGGCCCCTCAACCTGAGTGCGATCACGATTGCCCACATCACTTTCTGCTTTCCGTTCGTGACGATGGTCGTCCGCGCCCGCCTTGCCAATTTCAACAAGGAGGAGGAGGAAGCGGCCAAAGACCTTGGCGCGACTGAATGGCAGGCGTTTCGTGACGTTCTTCTGCCGCACATGAAGCCGGGCCTGATTGCGGGTGCCCTGCTTGCCTTCACGCTCAGCCTCGATGATTTCGTCATCACATTTTTCACGAGCGGGCCGAACACTACAACCTTTCCCGTCAAGGTCTATTCGATGGTTCGTTTTTCGGTCACGCCCGAGGTCAATGCCGTATCGGCCTTGCTCATTCTCCTTACGATCATTCTCACCACCATAGCGCTCAAATTGCAGGACATTTCGGGCGAGGCAGGAACACATCCATGACCGAACCCATTATCCAGATCAGAAACGTCACCAAACGCTTTGGCAACATGGTCGCTGTCGACAATGTTTCGCTCGACATTGTTGCGGGTGAATTTTTTGTCATGCTCGGCCCATCCGGTTGCGGAAAGACCACCTTGCTTCGCATGATTGCAGGATTTGAATTGCCGACCGAAGGCCAGATCCTGATTGATGGCCAGGACATGGCGGGGGTGCCCCCGAACAAGCGCCCGGTGAACATGGTCTTCCAGTCTTATGCCGTGTTCCCGCACATGAGTGTGCTCGACAATGTCGGCTATGGCTTGCGAATTGCCGGCACTCCCAAAGCAGAAATCCGAGCACGGGCCGAAGAATCGCTTGCGCTGGTCAAGCTCGAAGGGCTCGGCGCACGCATGCCCGACCAGTTGTCGGGTGGTCAGCGGCAGCGCGTGGCCCTTGCGCGCAGCCTGGTCATGCGGCCCAAGGTCCTGCTTCTCGATGAACCGCTGTCCGCGCTCGATGCAAAGCTGCGGGCCCAGATGCAGTTCGAGCTTGCCGAGCTTCAGGACAAGGTGGGCATCACATTCGTTACGGTCACGCATGACCAGGACGAAGCGCTTTCAATGGCCAGCCGCATCGGCGTCATCAACAAGGGCCATGTCGCGCAGCTTGCCAAGCCGTCCGACCTTTATGAATATCCGGCCAATCGTTTTGTTGCGGACTTCATCGGGTCCGTGAACATATTTGAAGGCAAGCTGGTTGTTGATGAACCGGAACAGGCCGTTGTCGATTGCCCCGAAATCGGGAAAATATTTCTCAACCACGGCGTGACCGGGCCACATGAAGCCGATGTCTGGGCCGCGATCAGGCCGGAAAAGATCACTCTCTGCAAGCCGGGTGAAGCTGTTGGTGAAGGGGCACCAAAAGGTCATAACGTCGCGAACGGAACGATCCTCGGGATGTCTTATCTTGGGGATTGCACGCTCTATGAAGTGAAGCTTGAAAGCGGTCGCATGATCCGTGTGTCGCGGGCCAATTTGTCGCGTTTCGATCAGGACGAGTTCACCTGGGACCAGAAAGTATCGTTGAGCTGGCACCCCTCGAGTCCGATTGTCCTGCTCGCCTGATCCAAGGCAGGTATCGGGAATTCCGATCTATCCGGCTTCGATTTTCGAGTTTTGGCTTGCCCCCATCGAAGCCTAGTGATCAACCGGCATTGCGCCTCAGGAACAGCAGAGAGATTGTGATGACAGAGATTCCAGGCGTGTTCTTCGAGGGCAAAAGCGGGGCAGGTGAGGGGCCGGTGGAATCGGTCAACAATCCTGCAACCGGTGCGCGTATAGTCGACCTTGCGAGTGCGAACGCGGGACAGGTCGATGCGGCCGTCCTGTGCGCCCATCGGGCCTTTGCCGGCTGGTCTGCAATGCCACCGCGCGAACGCTCGGTCCGGATGCTCAAGATTGCGGACCGGATCGAATCCTGTCGCGACGAACTCGCGCAAATGGAAATGAGCAATTGCGGAAAGCCGATCGGGGATGCCCGCAATGTCGATGTGGCCAATACGATCGACGTCTTTCGGTTTTTTGCCGGGGCCGTCCGGACGATGACTGGCATTCCCGCCGGAGAATATCGAAACACCGGCTATACCTCGATGCAAAGACGTGATCCGCTTGGCGTTGTCGTCGGGATTGCGCCCTGGAATTATCCCCTGATGATGGCGGCCTGGAAAATTGCACCGGCGATCGCGGCGGGCAATACGGTGGTCCTCAAGCCATCCGAGCACACGCCGCTGACGGCGCTGCGCCTCGCCGAGATCTGCGCCGAATTCCTTCCACCTGGCGTCGTCAATGTCGTGACCGGTAATGGCGGAGATGTTGGCGCCCGGCTGGTTTCCCACCCGCTTGTCAGGATGGTATCGCTGACCGGAGACATTGCGACCGGTCGGCAAATCATGGAACTGGTCGCGCCGACGATCAAGCGAACCCATTTCGAATTGGGCGGCAAGGCACCGGTCATTGTGTTTGACGATGCCGATCTTGACGCAGCGGTCGCGACGATTGTCGAGGCGGGATATTATAATGCCGGTCAGGACTGCACGGCCGCATGCCGGATTTATGCGCAGGGCGGAATTTACGAGACCCTGGTCGAACGCCTCGAAGTCGCGGTGAACAAGATCGTGCTGGGTGATCCGGAAAAAGCGGATACCATACTTGGGCCGCTCATAACCGAGCGCCAGCGAGACAGGGTTGATGGCTTTGTCCGTCGCGCCATTGTTGACAGTGGCGCCCATCTGGTCACTGGTGGCGGAGCGCCATCGCGTCCGGGCTTTTACTATGAGCCAACCCTGATTGCCGGTGCGGCCCATGACGACGAAATCGTGAAACGCGAAGTGTTCGGGCCTGTCGTATCGGTCACGCGTTTCGATGATGCGGACCAGGTTCTCGCCTGGGCGAACGACAGCGAATATGGGCTCGCTTCCTCAGTGTGGACCCGCGACATATCAAAGGCGTCGCGATTTGCCGCGCTGCTTCAATATGGCGTAACCTGGATCAACACACACGGGGTCAATGCGACCGAAATGCCGCAT
>JANLST010000036.1:0-8103 GCA_031362505.1 Sphingomonadales bacterium | reverse complement strand
GTCCGGGCTGGCTTCCAGTTCAGGCTTGCAATTGGCTGTCCTGCAGCGTCGCGGACAGCGATTCCGGTCTCGCTTACGGGGCGATCAGACAGGACCATATTGTCGAGAAGCAAATTTCGGCCAATCGTATCGGCGGCGCGCTGCCCGAACGGCTTCGTGAAAACCAGCCAATACGGGCCGGTACTTGGTATGATGTGATCCAGCGAACTGCTTGTCGGCGTAATGTTGGCCAAGCCAATCAGGACGGGGCCGTCGGGCGAAGCAGCGACGCCACCAACTGCCTGCTTCTGGCGACGAGAGCGCTCCATCAGGATCGAGAATGCCTCGCCATATTTCGCAGTCGGATCAATGCGGACTTGTCGGCCGCGACTATATCCGAGGAGTGGGCGGCCCTCCTGATCGAGCACGAGCGCAGTGTCGAAGTTCCTGGCGTCTGCCGACGACCAGCCCCAATTGCTCCAGAAGAAGTCGGATTTCTGCAGTTTCGGATAAACCGCGGTCGTTGCATCGTCCCACATGGCGTTGTCGTCTGCCATTGTGACGATCTGCTGGACTTGTGACTGAACGGCAGCTGCAACCGAGAGGCGTGTACGTTCGGTATCGACCGAATCGGCTTCGCGCGCGGTTTGGAACAGGCTGAAACCGAGCACAGCCAGAAACAGCATGACCATCACGATGATGGGTGTATTCGGCCTTATATGAAATTTCTGCCGCACATTTGGTCCCTTGGCTCCCAACGGCGGAAACTAGGGGTAAAGTCCTGCAATTCAGTTAACTCGAAACCGGAGAATGACGGATTTCCGGGACATTTCATAGACAAGGCGCAGATAAAAATCTACTTTCGCAAGTAAATCTACGGTCTGTTCAAATGATTTTCATCCAGCCATCGACGAACCTCGGGACCAATATCGTCCCGGTCAAGCGCGAGCGCAATATTCGCTGTAATGAAGCCGGCCTTGTCACCGCAATCAAAGCGACGACCGTCAAACGCAAAAGCGTGAAACGGCTGGGTGCCTATCATTTGGGCCATGGCATCGGTAAGCTGGATTTCATTGCCCGCCCCGCGGGCCTGTCCTTCCAGCACGCGCATGACCTCGGGTTGAAGGATGTATCGGCCTGGGATCATGAGGTTTGAAGGAGCGGTGCCAGGAGCAGGTTTTTCGACCAACGCCTTCACCTCGACCAACTTTCCGTCAATTTTTCCCGGTGTAATTATGCCATATTTGTGGGTTTCATTGTCTGGCACTTCATAGCCACAGACAATGTTCCCGCCGACCCTTTCATAGGCCTGAACCATTTGTTTCATACAGCCAGGGCTGCTCGCCATCAGTTCGTCCGGGAGGAAGACGGCAAAGGGTTCATCGCCGACAATGTGACGCGCACACCAGATGGCATGACCAAGCCCGATCGGCTCTTGCTGCCGAACATAGATCACTTCGCCGGGCTTGAAACGCGTCCCTTCAATCGCCTCCAGCGACTTGCCACGCCCGGCCATTGTTGTCTCAAGCTCGTAGGAAATGTCGAAATGATCCTCGATGGCCGATTTTCCGCGACCGGTGACGAAAATCATCTGCTCGATACCAGCCTCGCGCGCCTCATCGATCGCATACTGGATCAACGGCTTGTCCACGACCGTCAGCATTTCCTTGGGCATGGCCTTGGTGGCGGGCAAGAAGCGGGTGCCGAGACCGCCGACGGGGAAGACTGCTTTGCGGAGCTTTTTCATGGGCGTGTCCCCTATCAGCCAGTTCTATAAATCTCCAGTCTCGAAAGGGCCGTCCGGTCAGATTGCAACCAACTCTGCCAGAATTCGATCGAGCAACGGCATGCCTCTGTTTGTAACCGTCAACCGGTTTCCGCGGAGGTGAATCAGGTTATGCCCTTCAAGTGTCCTTGCCTTTTGCGCGTCGATTAGCTTGTCTTGTTCAACTTTGCACCGAGCGGCGATGCGCATGAGGTCTACGCCCTCCCCCAGCCGCAATCCCATTAACAGTGCCTCGCGCGCGCGTTCAGCGGGGAGAAGAGCGTCCTCCGACTGCAGTCCATGGCCGTTGCGTTCTATCGCAGCGAGCCAGTTTTCCGGCTTTTTGTGACGTACCGTTGCGAGCCCCGCACGCCGACCATGAGCGCCCGGCCCGATCCCGGCATAGTCGCCGTACCGCCAATAGGTCAGATTGTGACGGCTCTCGCATCCAGACCGGGCATGGTTTGAAATCTCATAGGCCGGAAGTCCCGCCGCTGTGGTCAATTCGCGGGTCAGTTCGAACAGGTCAGCGCCATGATCTGGATCGGAGGGCACAAAGTGACCTTGGGTAACCAAAGTGGCAAATCGTGTGCCGGGCTCGATCGTCAATTGATAGAGCGAGAGATGCTCGGTGCCAAACCCGAGAGCCTGCGAGAGTTCGCCCATCCAGTTGTTGAGCGATTGGTTCGGTCGGGCGTAGATCAGATCGAAACTCACACGGGCAAAGTGACGCTGAGCCGTGTCGAGAGCGGCCAGCCCCTCTTGCACGCCATGGGCGCGGCCGAGAAAGACCAACGCCTGTTCGTCCAGCGATTGGAGGCCAAGCGATACGCGGTTGACGCCGGCCGCTGCCAGATCGGCAAATCGCGCCGCTTCGACCGAAGAGGGATTGGCTTCGAGCGTGATCTCGACATCGCGGGTAAATCCCCAATGCGCCTCTGCCGCTGCGATCAACGCAGCGACCGTCGTGGGCGGCATCAAGGACGGCGTGCCGCCGCCAAAGAAGATGGAACCGACAGGACGATTGGGCGACAAAGCCGCTTCGTGGCTCATGTCCGTTAACAGAGCCGAGAGCCAGGCGCTTTGATCTACATTTTCGCGGACATGGCTGTTGAAGTCGCAATATGGGCATTTGGAAACGCAGAACGGCCAATGGATATAAAGGGCCAGAGGCGCAACCATATTCAGAAAACCGAAGCCACCAGCTTGGCAAAGGCATTGGCTCTATGGCTGATCGCATGTTTTGTGTGTGGAGCGATTTCAGCAAACGTCTCATCATGGCCGAGTGGCACAAACACTGGATCATAGCCGAAACCTATCGTCCCTCGAGGCGGCCAGATCAGGTGCCCTGTGACGCGTCCTTCGAACACGGCTGTTTCGCCGTCCGGCCAGGCAAGCGCCAATGTGCAGGTGAACCATGCCGAACGATCGACTTCGGGCCCACACGCCTTCAGCTTTGCTTCGACCTTTGCCATAGCAAGATGCCAATCGCGGCCGCTCGGCGTCTCTGCCCAATCGGCCGTATAGACGCCGGGCTCGCCTCCGAGTGCAGGGACACATAGTCCGCTATCGTCAGCGAGAGCGACCAAGCCTGACCCTTCGGCGCTTGCACGCGCCTTGATCAGGGCGTTTTCGGTAAAAGTCGTGCCGGTTTCTTCGGGTTCTGGCAGGCCAAGCTCACCAGCCGATACCGGCTCAATCCCGTACGGTGCAAGCAGCGCCCGGATCTCGCGCACCTTTCCCCGGTTATGCGAGGCGATGACCAGCTTCCCGGGCTGGAGCTTCCGCACTAGCGGCCGACCGCTTTCAGTTGGGCCTCAAAGACCGATTTACATCCGATCCGCGCGAGGCGAAGAAAACGGAGCAAGGCTTCCTCGTCATAGGTTTCCCCCTCCGCCGTAGCCTGTGCCTCTGCAATATTGCCATTTGAGAGCAGCACGAAATTGGCATCGGCGCCTGCGTTCGAATCCTCGTCATAGTCAAGGTCGAGCACCGGCGTGCCCATGTAAATGCCGCAACTGATTGCTGCCACTTGCTGTTCTACCGGATCGCCTTCGATCTTGCCCTCGGCAATCAGCTTGTCGACCGCAAGCCGCAGCGCCACCCACGCGCCGGAGATCGAGGCTGTTCTCGTTCCTCCATCGGCCTGAATCACATCACAATCGAGCGTAATCTGTCGTTCTCCAAGCGCCTTGAGATTGACCACCGCACGCAAAGAGCGCCCGATCAGTCGCTGGATTTCCTGTGTTCGTCCAGATTGCTTCCCACGCGCCGCCTCCCGGTTGCCGCGCGTATGCGTGGCGCGGGGCAGCATGCCATATTCAGCCGTGACCCAGCCTTCTCCCTTGCCGCGCATGAAGGGTGGCACCCGTTCCTCAACACTGGCTGTAACGAGCACTCGCGTGTCGCCAAAACTGACCAGGCAGGATCCTTCAGCATGTTTGGTAAAGGCGGGTTCGATTGAGATGGCGCGCATCTGATCTGGCGCGCGTCCGGATGGGCGCATTTTGCTTGTCCTTTGAGAGTGTTTGCGCGCATCTATACGTGAGGGTCCGATATCACCAGCCCTCAAAGAGGAGAGGAAAGACAATGGGATTCCTGAAGGTCGTGGCCCAGGTGCTGGGCGTGTTGATGCTGCTGATGGGCGGGTTGTGGATAGGGCAGGGACTGAACATTATTCGGTGGCCCGCCGACAGCTTCATGATCGGTGTCCCGCAATGGAGCTGGAACGGCATGTTCCTTGCGCTTGGCGGTGCCGTCATTGTCTGGCTTGCGCGCCGGAAATAGCCAATCGCGATATCTGCGATTGCCGATCGCACCTGGCTTGGCTAGGCGCGGGGGCATGAAATCAGTCTCGATCAGGTTCGCAATAAGGCCAGCCATTTTTTTATTGGCCGGCCTTATGACGTCCGCACCATTTGTCGCCGTGCTTGCCGCGCCTCAAGAATCCAAGGGTGCAGGGCAGTGCACGCTAAAGACGGCGTCTGGTCTGGGCTTTACGCTACTGAACGCAGGAACTGGCGCAGCACCGCGCGATTTCGATACAGTCGGCGTAAAATACAAGGGCATGCTGGCCATCGACGGTACAACCTTTGACCAATCGGAGCACGCCGATTTTGGCGTCACTCAGGTCATTCCAGGTTTTGCCGAAGGCTTGAAGCTGCTGAAGGTCGGCGGAAGTATCCGGCTCTGCATACCGGCTGCGCTTGGCTATGGCGCCGCTGGCGCGGGTTCAATTCCCGCCAACGCCGATCTGGTTTTCGAAGTGGCACTGCTCGATATCAAGAAGGCCCCCGAGCCACTCGGGATGGCGGACCGTCAATGCACGACCCGCAGTGCATCTGGGCTAGGCTATACGATTCTGAAGGTGGGCATGGGCGAAAGGCCGACTGATAGCGATATTGCGCTCATCAATTACAAGGGCTTCCTGGCTGCAACCGGCGCCCCTTTTGATGATGCCGGGCCGGCGCCAGTTCCGGTCAGTCGCGTGATCCCCGGCTTTGCCGAGGGCCTGAAGCTCATGCAGCGTGGAGGGAGCTATAAACTCTGTATCCCGGCCGCGCTCGGCTATGGAGACAAGGTCGTGGGTCCCATACCGGCAAATTCAACTTTGGTCTTCCTAATCGAACTGATCGATTTCAAATCCCTTGCCGAAGTGCAGGCCATGCAGGCGGCACCGCAATAGATTTGGATTTGAATGGCCGTTGAGATGAGCGAGCGGATGCCCTACATCCTGACTGATGACCGCGCCTGTCCATGAATTGACTGACCGCGCGCGCGACGTTTTTCGCGTGGTAGTCGAATCCTATCTGGGCTCTGGTGCGCCGGTTGGTTCGCGGACGATTTCAAAACTTGCCGCGATGAACTTGTCGCCTGCGTCGATCCGGAATGTGATGCAGGATCTTGAAGAGCTTGGACTGCTCGCCGCTCCGCACACCTCGGCCGGGCGGATGCCAACCGAAAGCGGCTTGCGACTTTTTGTTGACGGCATGATGCAGGCTGCAGAACCGACTGCAGATGAACGTGCAGCGATCGAATCGAGACTGACCCATTCGGGTCCAATCGAAGAGGCGTTGACGGCTGCAACGTCGGCATTGTCTGGCCTGTCGGCCTGTGCAGGGCTGGTTCTTGTGCCGACACGCACCCCCCGATTGAAGCAGTTCGCCTTTGCGTCTTTGTCATCAGAACAGGCGCTCGCGATTCTGGTTGGAGACGATGGATCGGTCGAGAATCGGGTCATCGACTTGCCGCGCGGGATGACCGCATCCGCGCTGACCGAAGCCGGAAACTACATGACGGCAACACTTGCAGGATTGACGCTGGCGGAGGCTTCGGCGGTCATTGCGCGACAAATAAGCCAGGAACGGGCGGCGCTTGATGCGGCGTCTCAGGACCTGATCGTCAAGGGGCTGGCCGATTGGGCGCGTGACAACGCCCATCGCCCGGTGCTGATCGTGCGCGGTGCGGCGAACCTGATCGATGCTCAGGCTGCAGCGAACCTTGATCGGGTTCGCCTGCTGCTTGACGAGATTGAGGGCAAGGAGGAAATCGCACGGCTTTTGGAGAGTGCTCAGGAAGGTGCCGCAACCAAGGTCTTTATCGGTGCAGAAAACAAACTCTTCGCATTATCAGGCTCTTCGGTTATCGCCGCGCCCTATCACGGACGGGATGGGCAAGTGGTTGGCGTGGTTGGGGTCATCGGCCCGACCCGCTTGAATTATGCCCGCGTCGTTCCCATGGTTGATTTCACCGCTCAGACCTTATCGAGATTGATGTATAAATGACTGAAGAAGAATTGCAGGCCGAGGACGAAATGATCGCCGAAGGCGCACCCGCCGTACCGGATCCGGAGGCCGACCCGCTGGGCGCATTGCTGGAAGAGCTTGAAGAGGCGCGCCAGCAGATCCTCTATGCCCAGGCTGAAATGCAGAATGTGCGCCGCCGCCTTGAAAAAGATGCGCAGGATGCAAGGGCCTATGCCGCAACGGGCTTTGCCCGTGACATCCTGTCGGTCGCGGACAATCTCGCCCGCGCCCTTGATGTGATACCCGAAGCAATGCGTGCCGATGAAGCGTCCAAGGGGTTGATAGCCGGGCTTGAAGCAACCCAGCGCGAATTGGCCGCGGTATTCGATCGCAACGGCATAAAGCGGATAGAAGCGATGGGCCAGCCGCTCGATCCCAACAAGCATCAGGCAATGGTTGAAATTCCCAGTGCGGATGTTGAGCCTGGCACGATCGTGCAGGAAATGCAGTCTGGCTATATGATCAAGGACCGGTTGCTTCGTCCCGCATTGGTCGGGGTTGCCAAGGCCGGCGCTTGAAGCACGATGACAATCTGACAGCAAGTCGCGCGACTTTTGTCACACACCTCGAATGTTCGCTGACCGGCAACCGTTACGAAGCCGACCAGTTGCATGGGCTCTCGGAGGCCGGTCGTCCGTTGCTGGTCCGGTATGATCTGGGCGGGGTTGGCAAGGTGCTGACCAAGGATGAACTCGCACGGCGGCCAATGGACATGTGGCGATGGCGCGAGCTCTTGCCCGTGCGACGCACCGAGAATGTCGTGAGTCTTGGCGAGAATGTGACACCGATTGTTCCTCTTTTTGCAACTGCCGCGCGGCTCGGCGTCGGCGAATTGCTGGTCAAGGATGAAGGCCGCCTTCCAACGGCATCCTTCAACGCGCGCGGGCTGGTTATGGCGGTATCAATGGCCAAGGAGCTTGGCGTTACCCGGATCGCGATGCCAACCAATGGCAATGCCGGCGCGGCGCTTGCCGCTTGTGGCTCAAGGGCTGGGATCGAAACGATCGTGTTCTGCCCCGATGACACACCAGAGGTTAACGTCCGCGAAATCGCCGCGCACGGCGCTCGGGTCTATCAGGTCAACGGTTTGATCGACGATTGCGGTGCGATTGTCGGTGAAGGCGCAAAGCGCGCCGGTTGGTTCGATTTCTCGACACTCAAGGAGCCATATCGGATCGAAGGCAAAAAGACGATGGGGCTTGAGTTGGCCGAGCAACTTGGCTGGACCTTGCCAGGCGCCATATTTTATCCGACCGGAGGCGGAACAGGACTGATTGGAATGTGGAAAGCGTTCGAGGAACTGGAAGCATTGGGATTTATCGGACCCGAGCGGCCCAAAATGTTTGCCGTGCAAGCAGACGGATGTGCACCGATCGTCAAGGCCTTTGAAGAGGGTTTAGAACATGCCGCACGGTGGGAGGGATCGCACACTGTCGCATCCGGTATCCGCGTGCCTCGTGCAGTTGGCGATTTTCTCATTCTTCGCGCCGTCCGCGCGAGTGGCGGACGTGCCATCGCCGTTTCCGACACCGCACTTCTCAATTCGGTAGAGCG
>JANLST010000019.1:0-3356 GCA_031362505.1 Sphingomonadales bacterium | reverse complement strand
TGTTTGATGCTCCGGCCTTTGGGCCGATATGCCAGACCGCGCGTCCTTCAAATGTTTCGCGCCGGATCTCGAGCTTCGTGCGCCATTTGGCCGATGGTTCGGAAACTTCGGCGCGGAGTTTATGAAGGTTCTTGGCGAGATAATCACCGCCCGAAAACCGTTTCTTGAAAATGCGCGTCGTGCGCAGGATGAAGGCAACAATACGTGAAGAAAGACTAGGCATCAGGCCGCTCCTCGGGAACTTTGGAGACGACCGCACCAAGGGCTTTTCGTACCGGCTCGAGATCCGGATCATTGGTCTTGCCGAGTCGCACAAGCACCAGATTCTGGTCGGGCGATACAATTACATACTGTCCCAGATGCCCAATCGCCGAATATAGCGAAGCCGGTCCCTGTCCCGGGAAAAGCGCAGGATTCTGGGCTCCTTCGCCCGAGCGTGGGCGATTGAGCCAGATATGGCCGCCATATCCGCTATCAGTATCACTCGGGGTGCGCATGAAGGAAAGCCAGTCCGGTGAGATCACCTGCGTGCCATCTTCGCCCTTGCCCTCCAGCAAAAGCGCTCCGAACCGGCCCCAATCATCCAACGTCATATAAATGATCGAACCTCCAATTTGCGTGCCCGCGCCATCGAAGTCGAGAACCGCACTTTTGATACCGGCGGGATTGAAGACATGTTCGAATGCATAGGCCTTATAGGCTTGAGCGCGAACCCGCGCATCGTTGCTTTTTGTAATCTGGCGCGTGATCAGTTCTGCAAGCAACAGCGAAGTCATCGAACTGTATTCGTATTTCATGCCCGGTTTTGCTTCCAGTCCCTTGGCAAGCGAGCGGGCAGCCATATCGTTGGTGCCCTGGACAAACAGATTTTGGTTTGTGTCGGATTTGTAAATAATCTCGCCGACTTCGGTATGTTCGAGCCCCGAAGACATGTGGAGCATCTGTCGCAGCGTAATTGCCGCGCGTGGATCCCCGGGCCTTTGCCATTCTGCAAAAGGCACGGGCGCATCCAGCTGCAATTTTCCTTCGGCAACCAATTCACCGATCAGAACTGCCGTCACCGATTTTGCCATCGACCAACTGATGAAGCGGTTCTGATCCGAATACCCGGGAGCATAGCGCTTGGCCGCAATCTTTCCATCCCGGATCATCAGGACGGCGCGGGTTTGCCCTTGATCCGCTGCGAACAGCGGATCGACAGGCGTGGGCGGTCTTGTGGCCACTCCCAGATCAATGAAAACCATCGCTAGGGGAATGGCAAGGAACAGTCTTTTCATTCGCATTGGGGCAGCCTAGTTCGCGTGTTCATGAAAGCAAGACGCATACTTATCGGCTCGGCCTGTCTGGTCGCACTCGGCCTCGGTGGCGCATTTGCCTATGGGCAGAGCCAGAAGCCGCTGCTCGAACTTGGAGTCGGATATGGTGCGCGGGTCGCTTGTGGCTGCCGCTATATCGGCAACCGCTCCCTAGCGGATTGCAGAAAGGATTTCGAGCCCAGGATGGAACCGATACTCTTGTCGGAAAATACTTCTTCCAAGACCATTACTGCTTGGGTTCCGTTGATCGCGAGCCGATCGGTAACCTATGATCCCGTTCTGGGTTGCCAGCCGGAGAGGTTTGAACCTTAGGCCGCGATACATTCATTGGCCCGCACGGTTTCCTCGATCCAACCGCCGCCCAAGACTCGATCGCCATCGTAAATTACTGCGGCCTGGCCGGGTGCTACGCCAAATTCGGGTGTATCGAAACACAACCATTCGCCTTCGAGTGTGGCCGCAACGGGCTTGGCGAGTGAACGGACCTTGGCTGATACTCCGCGCTTTTCGACCGGGGCCAACCAACTACCTGCGGACAGTCGCGCTGAGGCAACGGCAAGTGCAGTCTTTGGGCCGACCACGACACGCTGGGTCTCGGGCTCAAGCCTGATAACATAAAGCGGTTCGAAGAGGCCTCCAATATCCAGCCCGCGCCGCTGGCCTACGGTATAATGGATAAGCCCTTTGTGGCCCCCCAGAATCGTGCCCGCTTCATCGACAATTTCTCCCCCTGTCTCCGCTTCGGGTCTGATCTTGCGCACCACGCTTGCATAGTCGCCGTTCGGAACGAAGCAGATATCCTGGCTATCGGGCTTCATCGCCACGGCCAGCCCCATCTCCTGCGCAATGGCTCGCACTTCGGGCTTGGGCATCCCGCCGAGGGGAAACCGGAGGTAATCGAGCTGTTCAGCGGTCGTCGCAAAGAGGAAGTAGCTCTGGTCTCGCGCCGGATCGAGCGCGCGATGCAATTCTGCACCCTCCGGCCCGATGACGCGGCGGACATAGTGGCCCGTTGCAAGACAGTCGGCGCCCAGATCCTTGGCCAGCCGAAACAGGTCGGTGAATTTTACGCCCATATTGCACCGAACACAGGGAATCGGAGTCCGCCCGCGCATATATTCGTCTGCAAACTGTTCGATGACGGTGTCGCGGAATCGACTTTCATGGTCGAAAACATAGTGCGCTATGCCCAACCGCTGTGCGACAGCTTGCGCATCGCGAATGTCCTGGCCAGCGCAGCAACTTCCAACCCTGCTGACGGCGCTGCCATGATCATAGAGCTGAAGGGTTATCCCGATCGTTTCCGCGCCCGTCCGTGCGGCAAGGGCAGCCACAACCGACGAATCGACTCCGCCTGACATGGCAACGACAATGCGGCGAGCCTTTGCAGGCCCCTCAAGCTGGAAAAGATCGAGCATGTCCGCGCCTCTAACACAGACGACTGAAATATGACACAGCTCGCCGAATAGGGCATGCTTTACGCCCTGTTCAGTTTTTTCTGCGACAACGGGTCATGGATTTAGGTTTCGCCCGTCGCCAAAGCAGTCAGAAAATTGGCTCTCTTGCCTCGCCCAAGCTCGCCAGACTATTGGCAGAAGTGTCGGCGCGACAGGCGATTTCGCCGACGGCAAGGGCGCAGATGGAGGACCATCCTCCCGAAAACTCCCACTTTACAGGGCATCCCGAGATCGCCCAGTTCGCTCCCAAGGATGCGACGGAGATCGCTGCTTCAAAAGTGGCCAGCTTTAATCGTGAAGTGGCCGAAGCAATCGTCACACAAAGTAAATCTTCGTGAACACCCTGTTTACCGTGGCATTTTAGCTTTGTTTCAACCCCTTGGCTGTAGAAGCGTTTGCACAGGCAGAGACGGCTCCGGTCGTATGCGTTTGAGGTAAGAATGATCGAGAACCAGAAAATACGTCCCGCACAAGTGATTGGCCCTCTCGGCGAATCGCTTACGGTCGACTCGCTCCCTCCGCCATCCACCACCCGTTGGGTCGTGCGGCGCAAGGCAGAAGTCGTTGCGGCAGTGAATGGCGG
>JANLST010000517.1:0-2851 GCA_031362505.1 Sphingomonadales bacterium | reverse complement strand
AGACCAAGCCAAAACGCCTGCCGAGCGCAACAAGCTGATGGCCGAGAATATGGCGATGATGAAGGTCCATATGGCCGATATGTCCGCGATGATGAATGAGAAGCCAATGGCCATGACGATGCCAATGGCCATGACGATGCCGATGACAATGGACGCTGCCCATATGGAAAAGATGGGCAAGCATATGGCAATGATGCATCAAATGATGGAAAGCCTGATGCTCCAACAGCAAATGATGATGAAATCGGGAAAATAACGCCGCGCTGCGGTTATTAATCCGAACACGGAGACGCCAGAAAAGGACGTTGGTGATGGAGACGTCCGGTCAGTCACAAATTGACGCAAGGGGTTTGACCGCTGGCGAGGCGCAACTTCGCCTTGCTACCGACGGCCCCAATGAATTGCCGCGTACAGGATCACGTTCGGCGTTGAAGATCGTTGGCGAAGTGCTGCGCGAACCGATGCTGGCACTGTTGTTGGCCGGTGGCGTGGCCTACTTAGTGTTGGGCAGTCGCACTGAGGCGCTGATCCTGATGTCCTTTGCGCTGTTTTCAATTGCCCTGACGGTGGTTCAGGAAACCCGCACCGAACATGTGCTCGAGGCACTGCGCGACTTGTCGGCCCCGCGTGCCATGGTGGTGCGAGACGGCGAGCGGGTGCGGATCGCCGGGCGCGAAGTTGTGCATGGCGACATTCTAGTGCTCGAGCAAGGTGACCGTGTGGCGGCGGACGCTTTGTTGTTGGAAGCCCATGATTTTCAGGCCGATGAATCACTGCTGACCGGCGAGGCGCTGCCGGTTCATAAGAAGGTGGGGTCAGCAGAATCCGTTCACCGCCCCGGAGGAGACGGGCAACCCTATATCTATTCAGGATCACTAGTGACGCGGGGAAACGGCATCGCCTTAACGGTCGCTACCGGTGCTTTGAGCGAGATCGGCAAGATCGGCCAGTCTCTTGCTACGCTTGATCCTGAGCCGCCGCGTTTGCGCGTTGAAACCGCGCGGATTGTCAAATTGAGCGCGGTTGGCGGTGGTGCAATCGCTACACTGGTCGTGCTCCTTTATGGTCTCCTGCGCGGCGATTGGATGCAGGCTGTCCTCGCAGGCATTGCAACGGGCATGTCGATGTTGCCTGAGGAGTTCCCGGTGGTGCTCACGATCTTCATGGCGATGGGGGCATGGCGGATCGGCAAGGCGCGCGTTCTGACTCGCCGTTCTGCCGCGATCGAGACGCTGGGTTCGGCAACTGTCTTGTGCACCGACAAAACCGGGACGCTCACCGAGAACCGAATGGCGGTTTCGCAGGTCTGGCTTGCGTCGGGAGAAACGTCTGAAATCCGCGCTGGTGTTGAAGCGCCCGACCTGTTTCATGCCATCCTTGAAGCCAGCATATTGGCGAGTGCCA
This sequence comes from Sphingomonadales bacterium, assembly GCA_031362505.1. Lineage (GTDB taxonomy): Bacteria > Pseudomonadota > Alphaproteobacteria > Sphingomonadales > Sphingomonadaceae > Aquisediminimonas. The sequence continues at coordinate 1,447 of JANLST010000517.1, read as the reverse complement.
CCGTGCCGGTTGATCCGATGGAAGTTGCCCTGCACGCAACCGCACCGCCCGTACCCGCTGAGTACCGCCATGTTCACAGCTACGGCTTGCGGCCCGATTTGCTTGCGATGTCGAACATTTGGAAAGGGTCCCATCCTCAAGGAGGCTATGTGATCGCAGCCAAGGGTGCGCCGGAAGCGATTGCCGACCTCTGCCGCCTCGCCCCGGCAGCGTTACGACGGATGACGGCGGCGGTCGATACAATGGCCGCACAGGGCATCCGGGTTCTCGGTGTCGCGACGGCCCATACCACCGAAAGGAGATGGGCCAAATCGCAGCGCGATTACAAGTTTAAGCTGGTGGGTCTCGTTGGCCTTGCGGACCCCATTCGCGAGAGCGTGCCCAAAGCAGTCGCGGAGTGCCGCAGCGCGGGCATTCGTGTCGTGATGATCACCGGCGACTATGCCGCAACCGCGCGCGCCATCGCGCTTCAGGCGGGCATTGTGGACGGCGAGGTGCTGACTGGCCCTGAACTGGAAGATATGGATGAAACCACGCTCGCCAATCACCTCAGCCGCGTCTCGGTGTTTGCGCGGATCATGCCCGAACAGAAGTTGCGGATCGTCAATGCCTTCAAGGCCGCAGGCGAAGTCGTCGCGATGACTGGAGACGGTGTCAATGACGCGCCCTCGCTCAAATCCGCGCATATTGGCATCGCCATGGGAAAGCGCGGCACCGATGTTGCGCGCGAGGCGTCGGCGATTGTCCTGCTTGATGATGATTTCGGTTCCATCGTCCAGGCCATCCGGCTCGGGCGCGGGATTTATGATAATATCCGCAAAGCCATGGCCTTCATCTTCGCGGTGCACGTGCCGCTGGCCGGTTTTGCACTACTCCCGCTCGTTTTTGGACTGCCGATCCTGTTCGGCCCCATCCATATCGCCTTTATTGAAATGATCATCGATCCAGTCTGTGCCCTGGTGTTCGAGTCCGAACGCGAAGAAGCCGACATCATGAACCGCAAGCCCCGCGATCCGGCGCAACACCTGTTCTCGCTTCCGATGGTCACTTGGAGTGTGTTTCAGGGCGTAGTCGCCTTTGGCATATTGGCGACACTGTTCCTGACCGTGACCTATTTGGGCATGCCTGAAGGTGATGTCCGCGAGCTCAGCTTCTTGTCGCTGATCGTTTCGATTATCGCGCTCATCCTCGTCAACCGATCTTTCGGCACCTCGTTAAAGGAGGCCTTCACCCGCAAAAACATGACTCTGCGCTATATCCTTGGTGCCATCACCGCTGTGCTGACGCTGACGGTCATGATCCCGCCGTTTCGCAAACTGCTCAAATTTGGCACGCCCGATTGGAAGCATGTTGCCACAGCGATTGCGCTGGGCGGCCTTTTGCTCGTCCTGCTTGAGCTGCTCAAACCCTTCGCCAATCGTCAGATGCGGGAACAATCCTTGCCGTC
>JANLST010000511.1:0-5168 GCA_031362505.1 Sphingomonadales bacterium | reverse complement strand
GCCTTCATCGTCTGGCCGATGAAGAAGCCGAACAGGGCCTCCTTGCCCGCTTTATACTGTTCGACCTTGTCGGCATTGGCGGCGAGGATTTCGGCGATGACAGCCTCGATCGCGCTGGTGTCGCTGGTCTGTTTCAGGCCCTTTTCCTCGACGATCCTGGCTGGATCATCTCCCGTCTCCAGCATGATCTCGAAGACCTGCTTGGAGAGCGATCCGGAGAGAGTGCCATCCGCCACAAGGCCGAGCAATGCAGCGGCCTGCGCAGGGCTGACCGGGCAGTCTGCGATATCCCTGCCGAGCCGGTTGAGCGCGCCGAACAGTTCTGAGGTCAGCCAGTTGGCGCCTGCCTTGGGTTCGGCCCCTGCGGCCAACAGTGCTTCATACCAGCGCGCTGTCTCGACGTCCGAAGTGATGACATCGGCATTGTAAGGCGGAATGCCGAGCACATCGACGAACCGCGCGCGCTTCGCGTCGGGCAGTTCGGGCAGGGACGCCTTGCATTCGGCGACGAAATCCTCGGTCAGTACCAGCGGCAAGAGGTCGGGGTCAGGGAAGTAGCGATAGTCGTGCGCGTCTTCTTTCGAGCGCATCGAGCGCGTCACGCCCTTGTCCGGATCGAACAGGCGGGTTTCCTGCACGATCGTCCCACCCTCTTCGATCAGGTCGACCTGACGCCGCGCCTCATATTCGACGACCTGCTGGATGAAGCGCACCGAATTGACGTTCTTCGTTTCCGTCCGCGTACCGAATTCATCGCCGGGCTTGCGCACCGAGACATTCACATCGGCACGCATCGAGCCCTGTTCCATATTGCCATCGCACGAGCCGACATAGCGCAGGATCGCCCGCAGCTTCTTCACATAGGCCCCGGCTTCGGCGGGCGAGCGCATGTCAGGCTTCGAGACGATTTCCATCAGCGCGACGCCGCAGCGGTTGAGATCGACATAGGACATGGTCGGATGCTGGTCGTGCATCAGCTTTCCCGCATCCTGTTCGATATGGATGCGCTCGACGCCGATGATCTTCTCGCCCTCATCCGTCTCGACGGTCAGCGATCCTTCGCCGACGATCGGGTGATAGAGCTGTGAGATCTGATATCCCTGCGGCAAATCGGCATAGAAATAATTCTTGCGGTCAAACCGGCTCCAGCGATGGATCTGGGCATCAATGGCAAGGCCCGTACGCACCGCCTGCTTCACGCATTCGCCATTCAGCACCGGCAACATGCCCGGCATCGCTGCATCGACGAGCGAGACATTGGTGTTCGGCTCCGACCCGAAGGCGGTCGAGGCGCCGGAAAAGAGCTTGGCGTTCGACGTGATCTGGGCATGGACCTCAAGGCCGATCACGACCTCCCATTCGCCGGTTTCGCCGTGGATGCGATAGTTACTCATCTTACCACCAAGCCTCCGGTCGTGCGGTGAAGCCTGCGCGCTGTTCGAGCGCGAGGCTGGCGTTGAGGACGCCCTGTTCGTCGAGCGCCTTGCCGATCACCTGAAGCCCGAGCGGCAGGCCCTGTCCGTCCAACCCGGCGGGCACCGACATGGCGGGAAGACCAGCCAGGGAACTGGGAACGGTGAAGACGTCATTCAGATACATTGCCAGCGGATCAGCGCTCTTCTCGCCCAGCGCGAACGCGGCCGACGGCGCGGTGGGCGTCAGGAGCAGGTCGCACTTTTCCCAAGCGGCGTCGAAATCGCGGGCGATGAGGGTGCGGACCTTCTGTGCCTGGGTGTAATAGGCATCGTAGAAACCGGCCGAGAGCACATAGGTGCCGATCATGATGCGGCGTTTTACTTCCGGCCCAAACCCGGCAGCGCGGGTCGCGGCATACATGTCCTGCAGGCCAGCACCCTCGGGCAGGTCGCGCAGGCCGTAACGCACGCCGTCATAGCGAGCGAGGTTCGAGGAGGCCTCGGCGGGCGCGATGATGTAATAAGCGGGCAGCGCGTATTTGGTGTGGGGGAGTGAGACCTCAACGATTTCTGCGCCCGCATCTTTCATCCAGGCGATGCCCTGTTCCCAAAGCGCATCGATTTCGACCGGCATGCCATCGACGCGATACTCTTTGGGAATGCCGATCCGCTTGCCCTTGAGATCGCCCGAAAGGGCCGCTTCCCAATTTGGCACGGGCAGGTCGAGCGAGGTTGAATCCTTGGGATCGAATCCGGCCATCGCCTCCAGCATGATCGTGCAATCGCGCACATCGCGCGCCATCGACCCCGCCTGATCGAGCGACGAAGCAAACGCAACCACACCCCAGCGCGAGCAGCGGCCATAGGTGGGCTTGATGCCCGATATGCCAGTGAAGGAGGCAGGCTGACGGATAGAACCGCCCGTATCAGTACCCGTTGCTCCGGGGACAATGCGCGCGGCGATTGCCGAAGACGACCCGCCCGAGGAACCACCCGGCGCGAGCGGCGCATTCCCGCCATCGCTGCGTCGCCACGGCGAGATCACATTGCCGAACGCGCTGGTCTCGTTCGACGAGCCCATCGCGAACTGGTCCATATTGAGCTTGCCGAGCATCCCGGCACCGGCCGCCCAGAGCCTGGCCGAGACGGTCGATTCGTATTGGGGCGTGAAGCCCTCGAGGATATGGCTCGCTGCGGTTGTCTGCACACCCTTGGTGCAGAACAGGTCCTTCATGCCGATGGGGACGCCGGACAGCGCCTTGAGCGTGCCTTCGCTATGGTCGCGGTCGGCCTGTTCGGCAGCGGCAATCGCATGATCGGGGGTTTCGACGATGAAGGCGTTGAGTGCCTTCGCGCCAGCCACCGCCGCGTTGAAGGCATCGGCGACTTCGCGGGCAGAGAAATCCCCGGCGCGAAACCCATCGCGAAGCGCGGCAACGCCAAGATCGGTCAGATCCGCCATTATTCGATCACCTTCGGCACGCCAAAGAACCCATGTTCGGGCGCGGGCGCATTGGCGAGCGCAGCATCGCGGCAATTGCCGTCGGTCACCACATCCGCGCGCAGGCGCAGCGTGTTCGCGATGACAGCAGTCATCGGCTGGACGGCGGACGTATCCACCTCCCCAAGCTGTTCGATCCAGCCAAGGATGTTGTTGAGTTCGGGGACCATCGCCTCAATCTCCGCATCGCTGGTCGCAATGCGGGCGAGAGAGGCGATCTTGCGGACGGTTGCACTATCGACGGACATGGGGCGGGCCGCTATCATTGCCCCCACAAAACGGCAAGCGCGAAGGAGCCTTCAATGACCGATATCAAGCTGGATCGACGCGAAATGTTGGGGGCAACCCTGAGCGCAGCAGCACTCGCGCCCGGCCTTGCCCATGCGCAGACGATGGCCATGGCGCCTGCGGCACCCGCTTATACGCCAGTGCCCCTGCCCTTCGACCCAAAGACTATCACGGGCCTGTCCGAAAAACTGCTGACCAGCCATCACGACAATAACTATGTCGGCGCGGTCAAACGGATTGGCAGTATCCAGGGCGAATTCGCCAAACTGGATTTGGCAACCGCGCCGAACTTCATCATCAATGGGCTGAAGCGCGAGGAATTGATCGCGCAAAATTCTATGGTTCTCCACGAAGTCTATTTCTCGTGCCTCGGCGCGCCTACAACGCCCGGCCCCAAACTCGCGATGCAGATCGAGCGCGATTTTGGCAGCATGGACAAATGGCGGCTGGAATTCAGCGCGATGGGCAAGGCGCTCGGCGGAGGCTCGGGATGGGTTGTGCTCAACTGGATGGAACGCGACGCGAAACTGGTCAACCAATGGGCCAATGATCATACAATGGCTTTTACCGGTGGCACGCCGGTACTCGTGCTCGACATGTTCGAACATGCCTATGCGATGGATTATGGCAGCAAGGCCGCTGCCTATGTCGATGCCTATATGGCCACGACCAACTGGGCGGCTTCTGACAAGAGGTTTACCAAGGCGAGCAGTTAGGAATTGCCCGCGGCGCGTCCGCAAGATAGGAACGCATCGTGAACGATATCGCGCCCGTCCGCAAGATCATCCATATCGACATGGACGCCTTTTTCGCGTCGTGCGAGCAACGCGATGATCCCGAATTGCGGGGCAAACCGGTCGCGGTTGGCGGGATGGGGCCGCGCGGGGTTGTCGCAGCAGCGAGTTATGAGGCGCGTGTGTTCGGGGTGCGATCCGCGATGGCCTCGGCGCGGGCGCGGCGGTTGTGCCCTGATCTGATCTTCGTGCCCCACAGGTTCGAAGTCTATCGGCAGGTTTCGCGGCAGATCAGGGAAATTTTCGAGAGCTATACGCCGCTGGTTCAGCCATTGTCGCTTGACGAAGCCTATCTCGATGTCACCGAAAACCTCAAGGGCATCGCCTCCGCGACCCAGATTGCCGAAGAAATCCGCGCGATGATCCGCGCCGAAACCGGACTGACGGCCTCTGCAGGGGTGTCCTACAACAAGTTCCTCGCCAAGATCGCGTCGGACCAGAACAAGCCCGATGGCCTCTGCGTGATTACTCCCGCCAAGGGGCCGGACTTCGTTGCTGCGCTTCCCGTGCGCAAATTCTATGGCGTGGGCCCGGCGACCGCTGCCAAGATGGAGCGACTGGGGCTGGTGATCGGGGCGGACGTCCGCGACCAGTCGCGCGAATTTCTCGACCGGCATTTTGGCAAGGCAGGCGGATATTATTACTGGGCCTCGCGCGGGATCGATCACCGCGCGGTCAACCCGCATCAGGAACGCAAATCGGTCGGTTCCGAAACCACGTTCGGGGAGGATTTGACGAGCGGCGAAGCCTGTATGGCGGAACTTCGCCCACTGATCGCCTCGGTCGCGCGCTGGTGCGGCAAATACGATGTGAGCGGGCGGACGGTGACGCTCAAGCTGCGCACCGTCGACTTCAAGACGGTCACGCGGAGCCGGTCGGTCACCCGGCCCATTGCTGACGAGGGCACCATCGAGGAGATCGTCCAGCTTCTTCTCAATACCCTCCTCCCACTCCAGCGGGGCGTGCGACTTCTCGGCGTAACGCTGTCCAACCTCGATACGGGCGACGCCCCCGAGCCAACCCAGCCGTTGTTGGACTTTGGCGAAGCGGCGGAATAGGAGGCCCGCATGGCTCGCAAGTTCCTCTATATCATCGCCGCGCTGATCGGCCTCGTGATCGTTGCCGCCCTTTCCTATCGCCTGTTCGGCCTGCAACTGATGAGGATGGCGA
>JANLST010000489.1:0-6447 GCA_031362505.1 Sphingomonadales bacterium | reverse complement strand
CATCAAGCGGGCGAGATCGTCATCGCGGATATGACGGCGATCCTCGCGCAGATGCGCAGTGATTCCGTTCGCGCCATTCTGCGCGGCAATCAATGCGGCTTTGACCGGATCTGGATGATCGCCACCGCGCGCGTTCCTGATTGTCGCAACATGATCGATATTGACGCCGAGGCGCAGAGTGCTCGTCAAACCAGTTCCTTCCGGCTTCCCGGCTTGATCGCAGGTATCGCTGCCAATTCAGGCGGCAGTCTGTCCGCCGCATAACTGGGCACCTCAAGCCGAATGAGTGGGAAAAAGGGAACCCCCAAATCGACAGAACCGTTTGAGCGGTCGACCAAAGCCCCAGCGGCTACAACTTTTCCACCCTCGGCTTCGATCGCAGCGATTGCTTCTCTCGAGGAAAGGCCTGTGGTGACCACATCCTCCATCATCAGCACCCGTTGGCCTGGCAAAATCCGAAAGCCGCGGCGCAGTTCGAATGTGCCATCAGGTCTTTCTACAAAAAGCGAGTCAACCTTGAGCGCTCGACCCATCTCATGCCCGATAATCACGCCCCCCATTGCCGGCGACACAACAATATCGATCGCTTCGCGAATCTCCCTTGGAAGCCGCGTGACGAGTTCTTCGGCAAGGCGGCTGGCGCGAACCGGGTCAGCCAGCACCCGAGCGCATTGGAGATAGCGCGGGCTTCGCAGACCTGAAGACAAGATGAAATGTCCTTCCAATAGAGCTTCAGCAGCACGGAATTCCGCCAAAATCTCATCATCGGTCACGTCAGGAATCCTTGTCGTTCAACCCTCCATCAATAGACATGATCACCAACACTCGCAAGCTGGCTAAAAAAGTCAGTCAAGCGGCTTGAGGCTCCCGCCGCCCACGCGTATAGCCCGCCGCAAAGTGGTGTGCCGGATGGGGTCCAACCTCGCGACCCGGTGTCAATGTCTTGGGGGTTCGGACGGAAAGAAAATGACAAATTTAAAGCCCTTTATCCTGGCGGTCAGCCTATTATTCGCGCCTGCGGTCGCACTCGCCGCTGACACAGCGACGGTCGCACCTGCACCCGTCGCCGCACCGTCCTCGGCACCAGAAACGGCTGCGGTCGCCGCTCCGGAAGCCAAGGCTCTTGCGACAACGATCGGAACGTCGAAGTCAGATCCCAGCCTCGGTCAACCGATCGAAGGCAAGATTGGCCTCCAGCCTCAAGTAACCAAACTGGGCCAGCAGGCGGCGTGGATGCACGACCTCATATTGGTCCCCATGATGGCTGTGATCTCGTTGTTCGTCCTTGGCTTGCTTCTTTTCGTCATGGCCCGTTTCCGCCGCGCCGCGAATCCGACGTCCTCCAAGACGTCGCACAACACCGTGATCGAAGTCATTTGGACGCTCGTTCCTGTGCTAATCCTTGTCGGTATTGCCGTGCCTTCGATCAGCTTGCTTGCTGCCCAATTCAAGCCCGCACCTGCAAATGCAATCACGTTGAAGGCGATCGGAAACCAGTGGTTTTGGTCCTACGAATATCCTGACTATGGTGTAAGTTTTGATGCCAACATGCTCAGCGACGAAGATGCCAAGGCGAAGGGCGAACCGCGACTTCTGGCAGTCGACAATCGGGTCGTTCTCCCCGTCAACACGCCAATCAAACTGGTGACTATCGGCAATGATGTGATCCACAGCTGGGCCGTGCCGGCCTTCTGGATAAAGATGGACTCGGTTCCAGGCCGCCTCAATGAAACCACCTTCACTGTCGAGAAGAAGGGCGTTTACTACGGCCAATGCTCTGAACTGTGCGGCGACCGACATGGCTTTATGCCCATCGGCGTTGAGGTGGTAAGCAAAGAAGATTTCGCAAGCTGGGTCCGCGCCAAGGGCGGGAAAATGCCCGGCGATGCAGCGGCAACTCTTGCCGCTGCCCCGACTGCTGCCCCGGTGGCTGCGCCGATCACCGCACCCGTTGCGGTCAAGAATTGAGGGCCTGACAAATGACTGAAGCTGTCGCCACTGCACATGCCTTCGAAGGCACACATGCTCATGATCATCATGATGCCGATCACAAACCATCGTTCTTTGTCCGTTGGTTCATGTCGACCAACCACAAGGACATCGGCACGCTCTATTTGATCTTTGCCATCACGGCCGGGATCATCGGGGGTGCAATTTCGGGCGTCATGCGCGCCGAACTGGCCCAACCGGGAATCCAGTATCTCGAGGGTTTGGCGGGCATGATGGGCGGCGATAGTCCGTTTCACATGTGGAACGCGCTGATTACGGCCCACGGCCTGATCATGGTGTTCTTCATGGTCATGCCGGCGATGATCGGCGGCTTTGGAAACTGGTTCGTGCCAATCATGATCGGCGCACCAGACATGGCCTTTCCGCGCATGAACAATGTCAGCTTCTGGCTGCTCGTTCCGTCGTTCATACTGCTTCTGGGTTCGGCCTTCGTCTCTGGCGGCAGCGGGCCGGGTGCAGCCACTGGCTGGACAGTCTATGCGCCGCTTTCAACCAGCGGATCCCCCGGACCGGCGGTCGATATGGCGATTTTCTCGCTCCATCTTGCAGGCGCTTCCTCGATTCTTGGGGCGATCAATTTCATCACGACGATCTTCAATATGCGTGCACCAGGTATGACCCTACACAAGATGCCGCTGTTCGTCTGGTCGATTCTCGTGACCGCATTCCTGCTATTGCTTGCGCTTCCGGTGCTGGCAGCCGCAATCACTATGCTGCTGACCGATCGCAATTTTGGAACAACATTTTTCGATGCGGCAGGTGGCGGGGATCCCATTCTTTACCAGCATCTGTTCTGGTTCTTTGGTCATCCTGAAGTCTACATCATGATCCTTCCAGGTTTCGGCATGGTCAGTCAGGTCATTTCCACCTTCTCGAAAAAGCCGATCTTCGGCTATCTCGGCATGGCTTATGCGATGGTCGCAATCGGCGTGGTCGGATTCATCGTCTGGGCTCACCACATGTTCACCATCGGCATGGACGTGAATACCAAGATGTACTTCACGGCAGCCACGATGGTCATCGCAGTCCCTACAGGGATCAAGATTTTCAGTTGGATCGCGACGATGTGGGGCGGTTCGCTGAGCTTCAAGACGCCGATGATGTGGTCGCTTGGTTTCATTTTCATGTTCACCGTTGGCGGCGTGACGGGTGTTCTTCTCGCCAATGGCGGCATCGATAACTACATGCACGACACCTATTATGTGGTCGCGCATTTCCATTATGTGCTGTCCTTGGGCGCGGTGTTCTCCCTCTTCGCTGGCTTCACCTACTGGTTTGCCAAGATGAGCGGCCGTCACCTTTCTGAGGCGCTTGGCCAGTTACACTTCTGGCTGTTCTTCATCGGCGTGAATGTGATGTTCTTCCCACAGCATTTCCTGGGTCTTCAGGGCATGCCGCGGCGCATTCCCGACTATCCTGAAGCCCAGGCCTATTGGAACCATATCTCTTCGATTGGCTATGTGATCATGGCGGTGGGGATGGTCGTATTCTTCGTCAACGTGGCCTATGCGTTCATCGCAGGCCGCAAGGCAGAGGACAATTACTGGGGCGAAGGTGCAACAACGCTCGAATGGACACTTTCGAGTCCTCCGCCTTACCACCAGTTCGAGACCTTGCCGAAGATCGACTGATGGCCAGCGCATCTCCGGCAACCGGGACGGTTGCGCTGATTGCCGACTGGCGAGATTTCCTTGCGCTGACAAAGCCTCGGGTGATGTCGCTGGTTGTCTTCACCGGTTTGTGCGGGCTGATCGCAGCCCCAGTCAGCGTCAACCCGATCCTCGGATTTACGGCAGTCCTCTGCATTGCGCTCGGCGCCGGCGCGGCAGGTGCGCTGAACCAATGGTACGAAGCCGATATTGACGCCTTGATGAAGCGCACCGAGGATCGGCCGCTTCCGGCAGGGCGGATGGATCGCCAATCGGCGCTTCATTTCGGCGTTGGGTTGAGCTTCTTTTCAGTCCTGCTGCTCTATCTTGCAACCAATTGGGTTGCGTCGGCGATCCTTGCCCTGTCGATCCTGTTTTATGTCCTGGTCTACACGGTCTGGCTCAAACGCCGGACACCTCAGAATATTGTTATCGGGGGTGCGGCTGGTGCCTTCCCGCCTGTGATCGGCTGGGCCGCTGCGACAGGCGATGTAAGCCTGCTTCCCATCCTGCTCTTCTCGCTCGTCTTCTTGTGGACGCCACCGCATTTCTGGGCGCTCGCGCTTTTCATGAAAACAGATTACGCCAAAGCAGGCGTGCCAATGCTTCCTGTGGTGGCGGGCGAACGTAATACCCGCATCCAGATCCTGCTTTACACGCTGCCGATGGCTGCCGTTGCCGTCTTGCCCTGGGCGTTTCATTTGACGGGCTCGATATATGGCATTTTTGCCGCCGGAGCATCGCTCCTGTTTGCGATGCTTTCGCTCCGGGTTGCGCTTCGTAAGTCCGCCATTGGCGATGCGATGAAGCCGGAAAAGCAACTCTTTGCGTTCTCGATCATTTATCTTTTCGGCGTCTTCGGAGCACTGGCAGTGGATCGGATAATTCTCGCATGACAGATGATGAAATCCGCCAGCGCCAGCGTTCGCGTGCCAAAGTTATGGGTGTGCTGCTGATTGCACTTGTCGCGCTTATCTATGGGATCAGCATAGCCAAGATGGTTGTGGCATCATGACGCCAATTACTCGTACGGGATTGCTTGCTGTCGCACTTGCCTGCGGCATGACCGGCCTCGGCTATGCGAGTGTGCCTTTGTATCGGGCATTCTGTCAGGCAACCGGTTTTGGAGGCACCACGCAAAAAGCCGATGCCGCCCCCGGAGCTGTTCTGACCGGAAAACGCGTGTCGGTGCGGTTCGACGCCAATCACGTTTCCTCACTGCCTTGGGAGTTCAAGCCCGAAAAGAACAACGAGCCGGTAATCCTGGGTGAGCGGGAGATTGCCTTTTTCACCGCCAAGAATTTATCGGACAAGCCGATAACCGGGCGCGCCACATTCAACGTCACCCCGTCGCAGGCTGGAAAGTATTTCAACAAGATCCAGTGCTTTTGCTTTACCGAACAGACGCTGTTGCCCGGCAAGCAAGTCCGTATGCCGGTTATCTTCTATGTTGATCCCAAGATCGCGGATGATCCGGATGCGAACGATATCGAAGAAATCACACTGAGTTATACCTTCTACCCCGTAGACGAGGCGAACAAGCCAAGCTAACGGAACGGCTAGCCTTCCGATTGGCCCACAGAGGAAAGAAACGACCATGGCCGGTTCAAAGACCCATGATTATCACATTGTCGATGCCAGCATTAATCCGCTGATTGGCGCATTTTCGGCTCTGGGCCTCACCGGCGGTGGCGTCATGTGGATGCATGAACAGCCCTATGGCGGCTGGGTCTTCCTCCTTGGCGTGGCCGGCATTCTTTATACGTTTTTTGCCTGGTGGTCCGATGTCATCAAGGAAGCGCATGCGGGGGACCATACGCCTGTCGTTTCGCTACATCTGCGCTATGGCATGATCCTGTTCATCGCTTCCGAAGTGATGTTTTTCGTGGGCTGGTTCTGGTCATGGTTCGATTTTTCACTGTTTCCAGCGCATATGGTAGTGACCGACGGTTCCGTTGAAAATTTGATCGGTCAGGCTGGTGCCGTAGCGCAATGGCCGCCGAAAGGCATCGAAGTCATCGATCCATTCGGTTTTCCCCTGCTCAACACGCTCATCCTGCTCTGTTCGGGAACGACGGTAACATGGGCCCATCACGCGCTCATCCACGGCGATCGTGATGGCCTGAAAAAGGGCCTCTGGGCGACGATCATTCTTGGCGCGATTTTTACTTCAATTCAGGCCTATGAGTATATTCATGCGCCCTTTGGCTTCAAAGGCCTGAACTATGGAGCGGCCTTTTTCATGGCCACGGGTTTCCATGGATTCCACGTCCTGGTGGGCACCATCTTCCTGATCGTTTGCCTTGTACGTTCCTACAAGGGCCACTTCACGCCCCGGCAGCATTTCGGTTTTGAAGCCGCTGCATGGTATTGGCATTTTGTTGACGTGGTCTGGCTGTTCCTGTTCTGCGTCGTCTATGTCTGGGGCGGTTGGGGCGCACCCGTTCACGGCGGATAGGACGTGCCATATCAGGCCCCTGATACGGCCCAGGCGGCGATCAGGGGCCTGTGCCCCCAATGCGGGGCGTCGGGCCTGTTTCGCAGCATCATAGGTTTTTCCGCGAAATGCACGAACTGCGGACTGGATTTCAGCCAGTTCAATGTTGGCGATGGCCCTGCTGCGTTCCTGATCATGATTGTCGGTGCAATCGTAACCCTTTCGGCGATCATCGTGCAACTCAACTTCGAACCCCCATTCTGGGTTCACATCGTGCTTTGGCTGCCTCTCACGCTCGGACTTGTTCTCGGTCTGCTACGTATCGCCAAGGGGACATTGCTGGTTCTGGAA
>JANLST010000477.1:0-2667 GCA_031362505.1 Sphingomonadales bacterium | reverse complement strand
CGGGTCCAGCCGAGATCATGGTCGGCAAAGTTGATTGCTTCATGCAGTCAAACGTTCAGGCGGGGTATGCCGGCATTCTCGGCCAAGGCAGCACATTCAGCTATGGCCTGACGATCGCCTTGACCCTCTATGTTGCCCTTGTTGGGTACCGCCTGATCCTGGGTCGCTCATCGTTGAGCTTGAGTGAAATGGCACCCCGCATGTTGCTGATCGGAGCCGTGCTCGCTCTTACCAGCAGTTGGGCGACCTATCAGACGCTTGTTTACGACGTTCTGACCAACGGCCCCCAGGAAGTAACATCAATGATCAACACAGGCTCGGGGGGGCAAACCAGCCTCAATGCGCGGATCGACACCCTGTCCGGTCGAATGGTCGACCTTGCCGATGCATGGACTGCGGCTGATGCAAGAGCAGGGCCGGATGCCGCAACTGCGGCAGCCGACGATACCCTGCCTGCCACTCCAACGAGTCTCACCGCACTTGTCAGTCCGAAGGATTCTCTTGGTCCTAACATGCTGTTGCTCAGTGCGCTCTTGCTTGTCCTTACGTCGACAGGCGTGCTTGTTGTGGCGAAGATCATCCTGGGGCTCTTGTTATTGCTTGGCCCGATCTTTGCCGCACTTGCGCTGTTTCCGGCAACACGCGGTCTGACAATTGGTTGGGCCCGTGCAGCCGTGCTCATGACTTTGGTGCCGCTGATGGCGATGATCGCAACGACGGGCGCAATCGCCTTGCTTGAACCGTTGGTCGCGGAAATGATCGTTGCGACAAGCCAGGATGTCTACTCGCTTAAATTGGCACTCGTCATTCTGGTCGTCGTCCTGGTGATGTCCGCGGTCGCGGTTCAGCTTTTCCGGACCGGTCGAACAATTGTAGGTGGCTGGACGATAGGATTCGGCGAAACTGCATCAACGAATGCACATTCAGTCTCGGTATCGTCCGCCTCAAGCTATACCCCATCCGCAAATTTCCTCGTTGATGAGCGAATGCGGTCGCTGGTCGGTTCGATCGAACGGACGGCGCTGATGGTTCAGAATCCAGTTGCCTTCGCGACACGGTCGATCGCGTTTCCTCAGCGAATGGACAGCGGAACGGCACCATCGCGTGCAACCCAAAACGTTGCTGGTCGTCTCGTCAATCGCGGATCGGTCACGGCACATCGCGCACCCATCAAGCCATACAGGAGCGCAGCATGACACCTCCATTCGTTGCCATCAGGCTTGTTGCTATCCTCTTGGCCTCCACGATCAGCTTACCTGCATCAGCCCAACAGACGGTCCGCGTTGATCCGCATATACGATATGTTGATTACGATCCGGACGCTGTCATTCGTCTTGTCGGTTATACCGGCTATCAGGTGATGCTCGAATTTGCGCCCGGCGAAAAAATTGAAACCGTTGGCATTGGTGATTCATCGGGTTGGCAAGTGACACCTAATGGCGCGGCAACCGTGATGTTCCTCAAGCCTGTCGGCTTGCCGCGCACGACCAACATGTCGATCGTGACGAACTATCGTCGATACAATCTGGAACTATTGGCTCGTTCGGGGACCAAAGTGACGCAGAGCCACATTGTCTACGCGGTGCGTTTTCGCTATCAGCCAACCGAAGCGGAGAGCGCCACCGCGCCTGTCGCGCAACCCTTGACCACGATACCCCCAGAACAATGGAACCGCGCCTACAGCTATGATGGCGCCAAAGGTAATGTGCCCGAACAAGTGTTCGATGACGCAAAGTCTACGTTTTTCCGATTTGCTGCTGGCGTTCCGACTCCGGCCATTTTCAGCATTGCCCCCGGTGCAGGCGAGAGCATCGTCAATTTTTCAGTTCGCGGGCCTTATGTGGTGATCGAACAAATCGCGCCACAATTCGTCCTGCGCCAGGGTGCCGAAATCACTTACATTTTCAACGATGCCTATGTCGTGCCAACACCCGGCGCTGATGCTCCAAAACCTCGCGTGAAATCAAAGAAAACTGGTTTCGGCAGCCTTTTCGAAAAACGGCCAAAGGGACAAGTGCAATGAGCATCTTCAAGATGGACGATGCAGATCCCCGCGGATCGATGGAAGCCGACGAGATCGACGAGGCCAATCGGTTTGTGCCGTCTCCAGTGGCGATGCCAAACGGGCTTTCGCCTGGGCTGAAGCTTGGCTTTGTCGGCATCGGTTTGCTTGGAATCTTGACTTTCACAACACTGTCCACCAGCCGAAGCGATGCCAGCAAGCCAGCGGCAGCTTCGCCTGCAGCCAATGCCATCGTGGCGGTTGCACCGCCTGGGGGACTGGTGCCCAAAGCCACGTTGCTTCCGGGCCCTCCCGAACTTCCCGCTCCAACCCTAATCGTGCCACCAGCCGAGGGATCTGCAATGGCCGGGCCGGGAGGGCTGCAATCGGCAGCAGCAAACCGTTTGCATTCGCCGGCCGTTGTGGTTGATTTGACGAGAAGCGGCGCGGCCATGCTGCCCGCCACGGCAGGTTCGACGCCAGGAAAGGGAGATGACCTGAATGCAGAAGACAGGTTTGCCGATCGCGTAGCGTCGGCAGAAAATGCCCCTGCCCGCGCCGTGCGGATTGCCAACAGCAGCTATATCGTACCGCAGGGCGCGATCATCGCAGGGGTCCTCGAAACTGCGATCAATTCAGACCTGCCGGGATATGTGCGTGCCGTC
>JANLST010000476.1:0-10387 GCA_031362505.1 Sphingomonadales bacterium | reverse complement strand
CCATCACTCGCGCCTGCCGCATGAAACGGACTCAAACTATGGAAATCTTTTGTCGGGATGGGACCGGATGTTCTCGACATTCACCCCGACCGAACGCGCATATTCTCTGGAATATGGCTTGGATTCCGTTGACAAAATTCGGGCCGGATCGATCCGAAAGCTGCTGATAATGCCGTTTACGAGACCTTGACTGCTAATTTCTCATTCCCAGCTTCTTTTCCACCCCGCGCCACAATGCGGTGAACGCCTCCCCCGCCGCCGAATGGGCAGCATAAGCCCCTACAGGCGCGCGGCGGACGGCCATTTGTTCAACCGAGCTCGCCATCGGGATTACGGGCCATGCCGGATCGGCGTCAAGCGCTGCGCGGTGCAAGGTGCGCCTGCGGTCAACCATCGAAAAGACCGGAAGGATCGCCCCATGGCCTTTATGTTCGCGGTCGAGATGGGCCACCACTTCATCGAAGGCGCGACGTGACAGCGGGGACGGGATCACCGGCACAAGGATGATGTCCGCCGCGCGCATCACCTGCTCGCTCGTCTCGGTCAGGCCCGGCGGGCAATCGAGGATGACGCGATCATAAGTCTTCGCCAGCCCCTCGATCAGTTTTACAAGCCGCTTCTTCTTGTCCATCCGGAAAAAAAGCCCGTCCAGCCCGCGCAACGATGTGTCGGCGGCAAGAAGGTGCAGCCGGTCGATCGCAGTAGGAGCGATCAGCTTTTCGGGCGAGACGTCCTTGGCAAACACAGCTTGCGCCGCGCCCTTACTCTTACCCTCATGGCCGAGCAGGAAGGACGCTGCCGACTGCGGATCGAGATCCCACAACAGCGTGCGCCTTGAGGATTGGGTTGCCGACGACCAGGCGAGATTGACGGCCAGCGTCGTCTTCCCCACCCCGCCTTTCAGCGAATAGACTGCAATCACCGCCATCCGCTGCTTCGCCACGCCCCGTTTGCCCTTTCCGATCAATGGGCGGCGAGCGTTTCACTTTTGTGACGGGACTGCAAGTGCAGAAAGGAAGGCGTCGACATCTCCGGCTGATTGATCGGCCGCTTCCTCCATCGGGGCATGGCCGATACCAGGGTAGATGATCAGTTTGGCCTTTGGCATCGCCTTGGCAAACCAGTGCGCCGAAGCGACCGGGATGAGCTTGTCCTCCTCCCCCCACAGGATGAGAACGGGCATGGCCAGTTTTCCAAGCGCGGCAGGGTCAGTAGGCGTCCGCTTCGCAGTAAATCGTAAAACTGTCGCGCGGCGGTTGCCCGGATAGAGCAGCAATTCCCAATAGCGATCGATCATGCGGTCATTGATGACCGACTGGTTGCTGAGCGATTGCTGCAAGCTCCTCTTGACCAGAAAGCGCGGCGTGATGACTTCGGCGACACGATTGACACCCGGTATCATCGCGATGCGGAACCCGATAGGTAGGGACTTGGTTTTGACCTCCGGCGCGCCACCTGAATCGACAAGGATCAGTGCATTCAACTTGTCGGGATGGGCAAGCGCATAGTTCCAGGCAACCGCGCCCCCCATCGAATTGCCAGCCAGCGTAAAATGTTCGACACCTATTTTGGCGAGCGCCCGATCCAGCGTGTCGACAAACGCAGCCGTGCTGTAATCGTCCGACGGATTGGGGCCGGTCAGGCCGTGACCAATCTGGTCAAGACTGATGACCCGGTACTTGGTTCCCAGCTGCTTTACCCACGGCTCCCACGTCTGGAGCGATGCGTTCGAACCATGGAGCAGGACGAGAATGGGTCCATCTCCCTTCCCTTCATCGCGCGCATGGACAAGAAGCCCGCCCCCCACATCGATAAATTGCGACGCACTATTGGCATATTTGGCCTGAAGGTCGGCCGGGTCCAGATCTCTCTGAACGCCGATCAAAAGCAGGACAAAAACCCCGATTGCGATCAGTGCCAATGCCCATTTGCAGGCGCGCTTCATGCTGAACAGGCCCAGTGATCAAACTCCCCCAAAAACCCGCGCGAAGACGGTGTCGACATGTTTCAGGTGATACGCAAGATCGAACTTTTCTTCGATCTCGGAAGGTGACAGAGCCGCTGTTACGGCTGGATCAGCCTTGAGCAACTCCAGGAGCGAGAGTGCACCATCCGAGTCCCAGACTTTCATCGCGTTGCGCTGCACCAGATGATACGCATCTTCGCGACTGACGCCTGCTTGCGTGAGCGCAAGCAACACGCGCTGTGAATGAACAAGGCCACCCATCTTGTCCAAATTCTTCTGCATCCGCTCAGGATAGACGAGCAGCTTGTCGATCACGCCCGTCAATCGGGCCAAGGCAAAGTCCAGTGTGATTGTCGCATCCGGGCCGATGTAGCGCTCGACCGAGGAATGGCTGATATCGCGCTCATGCCAAAGCGCGACGTTCTCCATGGCGGGCATCGCATAGGACCGGACCATGCGGGCAAGCCCGGTCAAATTCTCGGTCAGAACAGGATTGCGTTTGTGGGGCATGGCGGACGAGCCCTTTTGGCCCGGCGAGAAATATTCCTCCGCCTCAAGAACTTCGGTGCGTTGAAGATGCCGCACTTCGGTCGCCAGACGCTCGATCGACGAGGCGATTACCCCCAGCGTCGCAAAATACATCGCGTGGCGGTCGCGCGGGATGATCTGGGTCGAGACAGGCTCGATTGCCAGGCCCAGCTGGCCCGCAACATGCGCTTCGACCCGCGGATCGATATTTGCAAAGGTACCGACCGCGCCGGAAATGGCACAGGTTGCAATATCCTTGCGTGCCGCGACCAATCGTTCCCGCCCGCGCGAGAATTCGGCATAAGCCTCCGCCATTTTTAGCCCGAATGTAACAGGCTCTGCATGAATCCCGTGGCTCCGCCCGATACAAGGCGTCATCCGGTGCTCAAGAGCGCGGCGCTTTAGGACCGCAAGCAGCGTGTCGATGTCATCGAGCAGGATGTCGGTTGCGCGCGCAAGCTGGACCGAAAGGCAGGTATCGAGCACGTCCGAACTGGTCATGCCCTGATGCATGAACCGCGCATCATCGCCGACCTGTTCCGCAACCCAGGTAAGGAAAGCGATCACGTCATGCTTGGTCACCGCTTCGATCGCGTCGATCGCTGGCACATCGATGTTTGGCTTGGTTGCCCACCAATTCCAGAGGCTTTTCGCTGCAGAAGCCGGAACGACGCCAAGTTCGGCAAGGGCATCCGTCGCATGCGCCTCAATTTCGAACCAGATGGCAAAGCGCGACTCCGGCTCCCAGATCTTGACCATGTCTGGGCGGGAATAGCGCGGAACCATTGAATTTCCTTATCGGCAAAACGGCGAATGCGAGGCTCCCTAACAGAGGGGGGAGCGGGCTTCAAACGACGAAGGATATATTTCGCGGCACTGTATCCAAATGGCGCTCGAAAACGTATTCCAAGGACCGGTTGACGTATTTGGCCTCCCGGTGATTGGGTGGAAGGCGCTTTCAACATGTTTCACCTGAACACGTCCCTCACCATCACGCTGCGAATCTGGCTGAAGATTTACGCATCGATGATGACCACGGTCCGCCCGCTGGTCGATCTGGGTGCGCGCTTC
The DNA here is from genome assembly GCA_031362505.1 of Sphingomonadales bacterium. Taxonomy (GTDB): domain Bacteria; phylum Pseudomonadota; class Alphaproteobacteria; order Sphingomonadales; family Sphingomonadaceae; genus Aquisediminimonas. Next base: position 6,822 of record JANLST010000476.1, on the reverse strand, counting down.
TGGATCTTTCAGGCCGTTTCAATGCAAGCAATGGGCGGTCTTGATTCGCTGTTGTTGCTCAAGATCGCAGCCTCTCTCTTGCTGCTCGTCGGGCTGATGACGCGCGGCGTGGCCGTTCTGCTCTTGATCCCGGTGATCCTTGCCCAATTCGGGGGCGAACCTGTCGATGGACAGCTTTTCCAGATTGTCTTTCTGACCTGGTTCATCGTCCACGGTGCGGGTTCGTTTTCGATGGATACGCTGTTGTCATCCGGTTTAACCGACGGCGCCCTGCCAATTGTTCCCAGCCTGATACGGGCCGGAAACTTTCTCGAACGGCATGGCCAACCAATCTATCTTGCGATGCTCAGGGTCTGGTTGGCGGCAACTTGGTATTTTCTAGCCTTCCTGCCGGAAATTTCACAGCGGGCAGCATCGTTCCTTCCGGTCAATACGTTTTCAAACACGCCGCCATCTTTTGCGTTCGTTGGCTTCCCACTGGCGCTGCTGGGACTGGCAATGCCGGCGCAATTTGCCTTGCTGGCACTCGGGATTTTTGGACAACAGGCAATTGGCATGATGTCCGGGCTTGAAATGACCGGCGTCGATCCGCTGGCACTCTTTGTTTGTGCGTTGGCCGGTTTCTATGGCGGTGGGCACGTGTCTGTGGATCGCGCAGTTTCGGAATGGCTTCAGACCAACATTCTTTTCGAGCGGCGCGACGATCACATTCCCGAGGAATGGCCGCGCATTGTCGTCGTAGGCGCAGGCTTTGCAGGCCTTGCATGCGCAGCGCGACTGGCACGGCTTCCGGTGCGGCTGACCGTGATCGACCGGCAGAATTATCACTTGTTCCAACCCTTGCTCTATCAGGTTGCAACGGCGAGCCTCTCGCCTGCTGATATCGCCATTCCAATCCGCGGGCTGTTTCGCACCGACCATAATGTCAACGTCCTGCTTGGTGAAGTGACAGCGATCGACAAATCGGATCGGTGCGTGCGGATGGGATCCAGGTCCGTCCCCTATGACTGGCTGGTGATCGCGACAGGAGCCCGGCACAGCTATTTTGGCCGCCATGACTGGTCTCCTTTCGCGCCCGGGCTCAAACGCGTTGACGATGGCGTGCAGATCCGGGGCCGTGTCCTGCGGGCGTTTGAAAGGGCCGAGGCCGCCGAAACCGACGAGGAACGCGAACGCCTTTTGAATTTCGTCGTGATTGGCGGCGGCCCGACCGGTGTCGAGATGGCGGGTGCGATTGCCGAAATGGCGTCGCACGGTCTGCGCGACGATTTCAGGATGATTGACCCCGCCTCTGCGCGAGTCATACTGGTTCACGCAGGTGACCGGTTGTTACCGCCCTTTGCCCCTGAGATGTCTGCAGAAGCACAAAAGGCGCTTGAACGGCTCGGCGTCGAAGTCCGGCTCAATGCTCGTGTCAGCGGGATCGAGCCAAAAGCGGTCGTGATCGGTGAAGATCGCATTGCCACCGAAACCGTAATCTGGGCGGCAGGGGTAACGGCTTCGCCCGCGGCACAATGGCTTGATGTAGAGCCCGGCCCCGCTGGTCGCGTCGTCGTTGGCGATGATCTGAGCGTGCCGGGCCACGCGGAGATATTCGTGGTGGGCGATGTCGCAGCGAGCATGGGCTGGAAGGGCAAGCCGGTCCCGGGCCTTGCACCTGCCGCAAAACAGGCCGGGCGCTATGTCGCAGACCTTATCCGTGCATCGTTGGCCGACCAGCCCAAGCCACCGGGTTTTGTCTATCGCCATCAGGGCAATCTGGCGACGATTGGCAGAAAATCAACGGTGGTCGAGATCGGCCGTTTGAAGATTACGGGCGCTACGGCCTGGTTCCTTTGGGGCGCCGTACACGTCGGGTTTCTGGCGGGTGGACGCAACCGGATATCGGTGATTGCAAACTGGATGTGGTCCTACTTCACCTTGCGTTTCGGGGTAGGACTGATCACCGGCGGGGATGCGCAAGAACAGGGTTGAGCACAAATCAGTAAGGAACACGTTCAGGATGATTCAAACCGCAACTATATCGATCTAGATCGCATTAGACCCCGCGATCTTGCCAATATGAAATTGCATTTTCGTGACTATATAATTGTCCCGTCAAATCAATCCTGGATACAGAATGATCATGCTCGCGAACAAATAGGTTCAGATCCCGCCATTAATATGGCAGGATACACCATGAACCGACGCCCAACCGAGTCGCTGTTTCCTTCGATTGGCGTCGTACGACTTATCGTTCGAAACTTTGGAAAATCGCCCGAACGCATCACCAAGAAGCTGGAAAATACCGGTATTCAATTCGAAGAACTCGACAATCCTGATTTGGTCATGTGGGTTTCCGGATTTCTTGCATTGTTGCACAATATTGCCGAAATGGAGGGAGATGAGTGGTTTCTTGAACTGCCGCTACTCTGGAGCGATGGCGCACAAGGTGACTTCGGCCTTGCAATTCGAAGCGCGCCCAATTTTGCCACAGCTCTCAACTTGATGGATGAGTTCACGCACACCCGCTGGCCGATGGCAGTGGTTCGCAAGCATAGTACAGCGCAGTCGCAGCGCCTCGTTCTCCAATCGATGATGCATATTGACGAACGAATTTGGCAGACGATTACAAGCATTATTGCGTTAAACAGTGCGACAATGGCACGTGCAACGATGGGGCATCTTGCTTCGAAGACCACTTTGGAGTTCGAGGGACGACGCCCACGCAGTGCCGGCCGGTTGGAGGCATTACTGGGTACGAAGGTGACCTGGCGAAATAGTGAAACCGCTCTGGTCGTTCCAAATTCACTTCTTTCCCAGGTGTCCCCCCTTAGCGATCCAACCAACCTCTCAACGGCGATACACGGTTTGAGAGGCCGATCTGCCCTTTTAGCGGGTGCGGGTTCCCTGACCGTGCGCACCCACCAATGCCTGAGCCTTGTTATTGAGGGACGAATTGATGGGCGTGAAACCGCCGGACGACTTGGGTTATCCCTGCGGACGCTGGAGCGCGGTCTGGCGGATGAGAAGACCTCCTTTTCCCAAATACTTGACCAGTCATTGAAGTCTCGGCTTGAAGCCCGCCTCAAAGGCGAGCGAATTTCAGGTGAAGCGCTTGCCCACCATCTGGGATATCAGGATGCGACGAGCCTCTATCGTTCGGTTCGCAGATGGTATGGGATGCCGTTGTCCGAACTGAGAGCAAAGCTTAATTCTTAGAATTTTGGCCATATTCTTCTGTCGCAAAAAGTAAGCAGTTCATATTTCTTGGCTTGAACCGAGAGTCATCTTTGGACTGGATTACTCAACCGTCATAAACGGCGGATCGGCAATCTGTTGGCGGGATTCGTTCATCAGCCGCCCCCAATCTGCCGACAGCTGCGTGAAATAGGCATCATTTTCCATGATGCGGCGTCGGATGATAGGCTTGGAGCGATCCGCCGGGACCACAATCAGATCGAACGGAAGACCGACCGAGAGGTTCGAGCGCATCGTGGAGTCAAAGGAGATCAACCCGACCTTTACCGCTTCATCGAGCGTTGAATCCCATTGAAGCGCTCGGTCGAGAATGGGTTTTCCGTATTTGAGTTCGCCGATCTGGGCGAATGGGCTGTCCGGCTGGCACTCGATGAAATTGCCTTCGGAATAAACCAGGTAGAGCATGAGCGGCCCGTCGCCGACCCGACCGCCGAGCAGGAGCGACACTTCCGCATTGATGCCTGTGCCATGAAGCGTGCGACCAATGTCTCGCCGCGCATCGGCCAAGGCTTCCCCAACAAGTTGCGCCACACGGAACATGGTCGGCATCGTCGCCACGGTGCGTTTTGGTGAGTCTTCGGTTTCAGGATCGAGTCCTTCTGCCAACATCGAGAGCATCGCCTGCGTCACCGACAAACTTCCAGCCGACGCACAGATGATCAGCCGATCCGCGTCGTCGGCCAGGATGTGCAGCTTGTTATAGGTCGAGATATTGTCGATCCCGGCATTGGTGCGGGTGTCGGAGATGATCACCAGCCCGGCCTTGGGCCGCATTCCTACGCAATAGGTCATTTTCCAGGGTGCCTTTAACAGTCCGAGACGACGTGGTGCGAGACTATGCCTGTGCCTGGCTCATCGCAACCCGGACTTCGACATCGAGTTCCTCAATGCCTCCGCCACGCCGTGTGCCCGAAAGCGGAGTCGAGTCTCCCGCATCAAGCCCGACGGCAACCCGGACATAGGTTTCACCAGGGGAGCGCCCCATCGACGGATCGAATCCTACCCAGCCCGTGCCTTCGATGAACAGTTCGCCCCAGCAGTGCGCAGATTTATGGCTCCCCATATTGGGGCCATCGAGGCAATGGCCCGAAACCAGTCGGGCGGGATAGCCGGCCGCACGCGCAGCAGCGAGCAAAACGTGCGCGCAATCGCGAACGCTCCCCCGTCCTTCGACCATGACATCCGCCGCCGTGCGATTTTTTGGCGTCCGTCCTACTTCGACGCTGACCGCGGCGTTGACAGCGGCGTTCAACGCTACGGCGCGTTCGAAACTTGCATCCCCCTGCCCTGCGAGGTCAGCCAACGCATCTTCGGCAAGGGTCAGCGGAGTCGTCCGGGTGAAAAAGAGTGGAGGCAGCGGCTCCTGTGTATTCGTCACAAGCCCACCCAAATCGTCCGTTAGAACGTCTCCGCGCACCATGATGGCCACAGCATCGATTGGCCCATCCACATACAACATGGTCGTAATATTGCCGTAACCGTCATGCCCTTCGCGCAGCCTTGCATCGCAATCAACATCGATCCGCCAGTCGATCACCGTCTGGGCGGCATAGTCGATGGGCGTCATTCTCAGGAGCTGGACAACACGTGCCTGCGGTTCACTGAAACGGTATTGGGTACGGTGATCAATCGTCAGACGCATCAAAGGAACCTGAACTGTTTTGCAATGGCACCATCGAGTGCAGCATTGGATTCAAGGAAATTCTCGAGATACTCATGAAGGCCTGTCGCGATGATCTGTTCGATCGCCGCGCTGCCGAATTCGGTGTGGCGCGTCCGGGCAAGCCGATCTGCTTCGCCCTGGCTGCCTGTATCCTTTCCAATCGCTGCAAGATGCTGGACCACTTCTTCCGCACACGCGGCCAGCGATCGCGGCAATTCGCGCCGCAGGATCAGCAGTTCGGTGACAAGCCAGGGTTTCAGACCCTCCCGATAGAGCCAGCGATAGGCATTCACCGCGGAAACGGTCTGGAGAATTGTGGTCCATTGGTCGCGGTCCACGGTGCCGCCAACAACTTCACCCTCGGGCAGAAGGATGTGATACTTCACCTCAAGCAGCCGCGCCGTGTTGTCGGCGCGTTCGATGGCGGCTCCCAGTCGGATGAAGCGCGACGAGGGGTTGCGGAGCATGCGGCTGATCGCCCCTTCAAAACCGCGGGTTTCGGCTTCTGCCTGAGCCACCAGATTCAAGACCTGCTCAGTGTCGCCGAGGCTCTTCTTGCCATGGAACAACAACCAGGCGCTGTTGATCGTGCTCCATGCTTCACGTGACAGTGAGGTCCGAACAGCTTTCGCATTGTCGCGCGCAGCATTGAGGCACGACAGGACCGAACCCGGATTTTCGGTGGAAACCGTCAGGAAACGGGTCACGCTTTCCGGCGTCAGTGTCTGTTTTGTGTCCGCAAAAGGTTCGTCCGCATCGAGCACCTTCATCGCGCTGAGCCATGCAGCATCTCCCGCCGGTCGGGTCGAAAGGGCATCGAGTCTCAATGTCGCTTCGACAAGCCGGGCCGTAAACTCAGCCCGCTCGATATAGCGACCAAGCCAGTAGAGGCATGAAGCAGTCCGCGACAGCATCAGCCCGCCTCGCCATCATTGGCCAGGATGAAGCTGTCCTTTGTTCCGCCGCCCTGGCTCGAATTGACGACCAGAGAACCTTGTTTGAGCGCAACGCGTGTCAACCCGCCCGGGACCACTTTTACCTTGCCGGGTTGGCTTAGAACAAAGGGTCTGAAATCGACATGACGCGGCGCAATGCCGGTATCCGTCAGGGTTGGGACGGTAGAAAGCGCCAGTGTCGGTTGCGCGATATAGCGATGCGGTTCGGCCTTCAACGCGGCCCGGAACTCATCAATCTGGGCGCGAGTTGCCATCGGTCCGACGAGCATCCCGTATCCACCCGAGCCATCGACCAGTTTCACAACCAGCTTTTCAAGATTATCGAGAACATATTTCAGTATCTGCGGCTCGCGACAGCGAAACGTCTCGACATTGGGAAGCAGCGCATCGCTACCCGAATAATAGCGGACAATTTCCGGCATGTACGAATAGACCGCCTTGTCGTCGGCAATCCCTGTCCCCGGCGCGTTGACGATGGTCACGTTGCCCGCACGATATGCCGAAATCAGCCCCGGCACACCGAGCATCGAGTCCGGGCGGAAGATCAGCGGATCGAGAAAATCATCATCGATCCGGCGATAGATGACGTGCACCTGCACGCGACCAGTTATGGTGCGCATCCAGACCTTGTCATCATCGACCTCAAGATCGGCCGCCTCGACCAGCTCGATCCCGATCGTATCGGCAAGGAAGCTATGCTCGTAATAGGCGGAATTGAAATGCCCCGGGGTCAGGATCACGCAGACGGGATCACTGCTACAGCTGCGCGGCGCGACCGATTGCATGGTTTCGTGAAGAAGATCGGTGTAGCTGTCGACGGGTTTGACTTGATAGGTCTGGAACAGTTCCGGGCAAAGCCGGATCATCGCTTCGCGGTTCTCCAGCATGTAGGAAACCCCGGAAGGCGTGCGGGCATTGTCTTCAAGGACCCAGAAATCACTGGCACCGGTTCGCACAAGATCG
>JANLST010000474.1:0-19135 GCA_031362505.1 Sphingomonadales bacterium | reverse complement strand
CTGCGGCGATGGCGCGCTCATGGCGGCGCTGCGCGATGAAAAACAGGTCGATGCGCGCGGGATGGAGCTTGATCGCGGCAATGTCACCGAATGCGTCGCGCGCGGGCTTTCAGTAATCCAGGGCAACGCCGATACCGATCTCGCCGATTATCCCGAGGCCGCTTTCGACTATGCGATCCTCAGCCAGACCTTGCAGACGACGATGCGGCCGGACCTGGTTTTGGAGCAGTTGCTGCGGATCGGGCGCAAGGCGTTCGTCTCCTTTCCCAACTTTGCGCACTGGCGGGTGCGTCTCTCGCTGCTCTGGGGCGGGAGGATGCCGGTGACGCGCTTGCTGCCGGTTGCGTGGTACGAAACCCCCAATATCCACCACGTCACAATTGACGATTTCCGAGCTTTGTTGGCCGAACGCGGGATCAAGGTCGAAGGCGCGTGGTTCCTGACCGGCGACAGGCTGACCAGCGACGCAGCGGCAAATTTCCGCGCCGAACATGCGGTGTTCCTTTTGTCTCGGTGATCAGCCGCGTAGCACGGCTCCGAACTTCGAAGCGGCTGCGACCACCGCATCGCTGATCGCTGAGAGATCGGCTTCGGTGAAGCTCTTCTCCTGCGGTTGCAATGTGACTTCGATGGCGAGCGAAATCTGCCCTTCCGGCACGCCCTGTCCAGCGAACCGGTCGAACAGGCGAACCGCTACGATCTGCACCTTGTCCGCACCGCGCACCCCACGCACGAGCGCATCGGCCGAAAGGTCAGCCGGCACGAGGAAGGCGAAATCGCGCGTAACCGTCTGGAGCGCGGGCGGGGTATAGTCCGCTCGCATGAATCCGGTCGCGCGCTTGGCAGGGACTGCGTCGAGATAGATTTCGGCGACCATGACCGGGCCGTCAAGGCCAAAGGCCTTGCAAGTAGTGGGGTGGAGCGCACCAAAGGCTGCCAGAACCGTTTTAGGGCCGAGCCGAAGCGTGCCCGATTGGCCGGGATGATAGTGATCCCCTGCGTCGCCCAGCACCTGAAGGTTGCCAACCGGGGCGCCTGCGGCTTCGAGAAGTGCGATCGCCTCGGCCTTGGCATCGAACGCATCGAACTTTTGAGCCTTGCCGATGGCCCAGCCGCGCTGAACCCTGTCGCCCGCCAATACAACGCCGGCAGTCGGGCGTTCGGCATCAGCAAGATAGCTGCGGCCAACCTCGAACAGACGAGCCAAGTCTGCACCGCGATCCATGTTTCGCTGTGCTGCGGAAAGCAGGCCGGGAAGCAACGACGGTTGCATGACTTTCATATCCTCGCTGATCGGATTGGCGAGCGACCACGCGCCGCCGCCAAAAGCCGCTGCCTCTTTTTCCGAAAGGAAGGACCAGGTAATGGCTTCGTTGAGGCCGCGCGCGGCAGCAGTCCGCCGGACCTTGCGCTCCATGGTCTGTGCCGGAGTCGCGGTCGGTTTGGCGACACCGTCAGCGCGCGGCAGCGGAGTCGAGGGGACGTTGTCGAGCCCGACCATGCGCACCACTTCTTCGACCAAATCGGCCGGGCCATCAATGTCGCGCCGCCATGTGGGAACGGTGACGATCCAGTTTGTGGCGACTTTGAAACCAAGCGATTCAAGGATTTGCTTTTGACGATCAACCGCAACATCGACGCCACCCAGTTGTGCACAATGACCGGTGTCGTAGGCAATCGTCCTCGTCTCGATCGGCGGCAGGCCTGCGCGTGTCATGCCGCTCGGTGATCCGCCGCAATGTTCGGTCACCAACCAGGTTGCGATCGAGATACCCTCTTCAAGGAAAGCCGGATCGACGCCCCGTTCAAAACGCTGTCGCGCATCGCTGGTCAGTCCAAGTTTTTGCCCTGTTCTCGCGATATGCTCAGGCGTGAAATAGGCGCATTCGATGAGGATATCGGTTGTGGTGTCGCTCACACCTGAATCCTCGCCACCCATGATTCCCCCGATGTCATGGACATGCACATCATCGGCGATCACGGTCATTGTGTCATCGAGCGTATAGGTCTTGCCGTTGAGTGCAATGACCTGCTCGCCCGAGCGCGCCAGCCTTGCAACAAGCCCGCCCGTCAGCTTTGCCTTGTCATACACATGCAAAGGGCGACCAAGATCGAGCATCACGAAATTGGTTATGTCGACGAGCGTAGAAATGGGTTTTTGTCCCGCGGAATTAAGGTGACGCACCATCCATTTTGGTGATGTTCCGTTGCTGACACCACGAACCTCGAGACCGTAAAACGCTGGGCAGCCCTGCGCATCGTCCGTACGAACATCGGGCCCGGGGCGATCCCCAATTACAGGGCTGTTGGGCATACGATAGACTTGAGCCAGAGGCTTGAGAGTACCCAATCCCGCAGCCGCCAGATCGCGCGCAATGCCGCGCACGCCCATGCAATCCTGTCGGTTGGGGGTGATGGCGACATCCATTACCGGGTCATTCAAACCAGCATAGTCGCTGTACGCGGTGCCGACAGACGCATCGACGGGAAGTTCGATGATCCCCTCATGGTCATCGCCCAGCTCTAGTTCACGGCTGGAACACATCATGCCGTTGGATTCGACGCCCCGGATCGCGGCTTTCTTCAGCACCATCCCGTTCGCAGGCACCACTGCACCTTCGACGCCGAACACACCAATCAGCCCGGCTCGCGCATTGGGGGCGCCGCAGACAACCTGCAACGGTCCATTGCCAGCATCGACTGTCAGCACCTGCAATTTATCGGCTTGTGGATGTCGTTCTGCGGTCAGAACCTTCGCCACGGTAAAGCCGCGCAGACGCTCCGCCGGGTTTTCGATGCCTTCAACTTCAAGCCCGATGCGGTTGCACGCGGCAGCCACGTCTTCAATGGTCGCATCGGTCTCCAGATGCTCCTTGAGCCAGCTCAGCGAAAACTTCATGCGCCCACTCCCCCGCTCAGCGTGGGCACATCCAGCGCGGAAAAGCCATAATGCTTCAACCAGCGCAAATCGCCGTCGAAAAAGGCGCGCAGATCGTCCATCCCGTATTTGAGCATCGCGAGTCGATCGACCCCCGTGCCAAAAGCGAACCCTTGGTAAACATCCGGATCAAGCCCGCAATTGGCGATCACGCGCGGGTGAACCATACCGGAACCGAGGACTTCCATCCAGCGCTCGCTTCCGCCGATCACGCGCTTTCCGTTGACTTCGGAATAGCCGACATCGACTTCGGCCGAAGGCTCGGTGAAGGGAAAATAGCTGGGGCGGAGACGGAGCACGACATCGTCGCGCTCGAAAAATGCCTTGAGGAATGTCTCGAGCGTCCATTTGAGATGGCCGAGATGGATGCCCTTGTCGATCACCAGTCCCTCGATCTGGTGGAACATCGGTGTGTGCGTTGCGTCGCTATCGGACCGATAGACGCGGCCCGGCGCGATGATGCGGATCGGCGGTGCCTGCGTCATCATCGTGCGGATCTGCACCGGGGAAGTGTGCGTCCGCAGCAGTTTGCCGTCAGGGAAATAGAAAGTGTCATGCATTGCCCGGGCCGGGTGCGTTTCGGGGATATTGAGTGCGGTGAAATTGTGCCAGTCATCTTCGATCTCGGGCCCGGTCGCCACGGCAAAGCCCATATCGGCAAAGATCTCGGCGAGTTCGTCCATCACCTGACTGACCGGGTGGATCGACCCTTGTGGCGTTGTGGGTGAGGGCAGACTCATGTCGAGCCGTTCGGTCGCGAGGCGTTGGTTGAGTTCTGCGCCTTCAAGCGCGCCCTTTTTGGCGGCGAGCGCCTCGGCGACGGCTTCACGCAAGCCATTGATTTGAGGGCCTTTAACCTGCCGTTCCTCGGGCGTCATGCCTCCGAGTGTCTTGAGCAGTGCGGATATGCTTCCCTGTTTGCCGAGCGCTGCAATGCGAACGCCTTCGAGCGCGTCGAGATTGTCTGCCGCTGCAATTGCAGCAAGGGTTTCAATTTGAAGTGCCGCGGATTCTGTCATCGTGTCTGCCCAATAAGCAAATGGGCGCGAACGGCAATGCCGCCCACGCCCATTTGCGCTTTTACGAAAGGGAGGCTGTTACGCGGCGAGAGCCGGTAGTGCCGCCTTCGCTTGCGCGATGATGGTGCTAAAAACTTCGCCTTCGTGCATCGCAATATCGGCCAGGACCTTTCGGTCAAGTTCGACACCGGCCAGCTTCAACCCATGCATGAATTCGCTGTAGGTCAGCCCTTCGACACGGACCGCAGCATTGATGCGCTGGATCCACAGGCCGCGGAAGGTCCGCTTTTTGGCCTTGCGGTCGCGATAGGCATATTGCCCAGCCTTTTCGACGGCCTGACGGGCAACGCGAATCGTGTTCTTGCGACGTCCGCGATAGCCCTTGGCCTGTTCGAGAATGTTCTTGTGCTTGGCACGAGTGGTCGTGCCGCGTTTGATGCGAGCCATTTATCCGGCCTCCTTATTTCAGGCCGTACGGCGCCCACGCCTTGACCGCCGCCGTATCGGCTTTGGACAGGACAGTGGTGCCGCGATTCTGGCGGATATACTTGCCATTATGGCTGATGAGCCGATGGCGTTTTCCGGCAACGCCGTGTTTCAGCTTGCCGGTAGCGGTCAGCGTGAAGCGTTTCTTCACCCCGCTCTTGGTCTTCAGTTTGGGCATTTTCGTCCTTTCAAAGTGCGACGATCTTGATCGGCCATGGCAGCCCTTTCAGCCAGGCAGATCGGTTTTATCGTGACGCGTGAAGCGGGCGCCTTTAAGCGGCAAACCGCCAAAAGGCAACCCCTTGGCAGCGCTTTCCCCACGATCGAACTGTCGCTAATGAAAGGCGATGCTTGCTTCAATCTTCGGCCTGTCCGGCCTGGTGCTTACGCCCGACGAAATGGCCTTTTTCAAGGACAGCAATCCGGCTGGCTATATCCTGTTCAAACGCAATATCGAGGACCGCCAACAACTTCGTGCGCTGACGGACAGTTTGCGGGCGTTGCACGGCCGAGATGATGTGCCGATTCTGATAGACCAGGAGGGCGGGCGTGTTTCGCGGATGCAGCCACCAGTTTGGCCGGCCTTTCCGCCGGGCGAAGCATTCGACCGGCTCTACCGCATTGCGCCTATCACCGCCATCGAAGCCGCGCGCTCCAACGCAAAGGCGATTGCTCTGACCTTGTCTGAGGTTGGGATTACGGTCGATTGCCTCCCCTTGCTCGACGTCCGCATGCCGGAAACCCATCCGGCGATTGGCGATCGGGCGCTGGGCGCCGAGCCGATGCAGGTGGCAGCCCTTGGCCGAGCCGTGCTCGATGGGCTGCGCGCGGGCGGCGTTGTTGGGGTGGTGAAGCATGTGCCGGGCCAGGGCCGCGCCTTGGTTGACAGCCATAAGTCTCTTCCGGTCGTCAGCGCCGACGATGCCTCGCTCGAGACTGACCTCGAACCGTTCCGCACCCTCAACACTGCACCAATGGGGATGACCGGGCATATTATCTTTGAAGCGTGGGACGCCGAACGCTGCGCCACGCTCTCGCCGGTTATCATTCATGACGTCATTCGCGGACGGATCGGATTTGACGGCTTCCTGATGAGCGATGACCTCGACATGAAGGCGCTGGATGGCGAAATTGGCGCCCTGGCCGCAGCGAGCGTCAAGGCTGGATGTGATGCAGCACTCAACTGCTGGGGGCGGATGAACGAAATGACGTCCATTGCGAACAAGGTCGGAAACCTTTCCGAGCCAAGTATGGCGCGGCTTGCGCTCGCCATGGCGACAATCGGTTCGACACCGGACCTGACAGAATTGCCTGAGCTGCTTGCCAAGCGCGACGCCTTGTTGCAGCTTGTCGGTTGAATGGAAGAACAGCTCATCATGGATGAATTTGCTGGGCCGGCGGACGATGCCGCTTTCACGCTCGAACTGGGAAGCTGGGAAGGCCCGCTCGACCTGCTGCTCGCACTTGCGCGGAGCCAAAAAGTTGACCTGCGCGAAATCTCGATCCTGGCGCTTGTTGAGCAATATCTCGACTTCATTGCCAATGCCAAAGCGCTGAAGCTTGAGATTGCGGCCGATTACCTCGTGATGGCGGCGTGGCTGGCCTATCTCAAATCCTGCCTGCTTCTGCCGCGCGAACCGCATGTCGACCCCAGTCCTGAAGAACTGGCGCTTCGTCTGCAGTTGCGGCTGGAGCGACTGAACGCGATGCGCGAGGCCGGGGCAAGGCTGATGGGCCGCGACCGGTTGGGACGCGATGTCTTTGCACGCGGCCGTCCTGACGGGCTGCGAGTGATCCGCAAGGCCAAATGGGATGCCGAGATCTTCGATCTGATCCAGGCTTATGGCCAAGTGAAGGCGCGGGCCATGCCGGCTTTCCATATCGTGGCACGGCGCCATGTCATGACGTTGGAAGACGCGATCGAACGGATTGCCCGGCTGGTGGGCAGCGCGATTGACTGGATGGAGATCGGGCGGTTCCTGCCCGACACCGATGATGCCGGGTACCGGCGATCCGCGCTGGCGTCGAGTTTTGTCGCCACGCTTGAACTGGCGCGACAGGGCAAGCTGCAACTTCGGCAGGACGGGCCGTTTGCCCCGCTGATGGTGAAGGCGGCATGATCGATCCGGCCGAAGACCTGACCCGCGCGGTCGAAGCGACACTTTTTGCAGCGTCTGAACCCCTGACGATTCCTGAAATTGCGGCCTATGTGGGAGCGGATGCCGATGTGAAAGGCGCGCTGCGCGAACTCGGCATTCGATACGAAGGGCGAGGGATCAACCTGGTCGAACGGGGCGGGTGCTGGCTGTTCCAGACCGCACCCGATCTTGCCCATATCCTCCGCCGTGAGCGCGAAGAGGCGCGTAAACTGTCACGCGCGGGGATCGAGACGCTGGCGATCATTGCCTATCACGAACCGGTAAGCCGCGCCGAGATTGAGGCGATTCGCGGCGTGCAGATTTCGAAGGGCACGCTCGACGTGCTGATGGAAGCTGGATGGGTGCGCCCCGCCGGGCGGCGCGAAGTGCCCGGGCGCCCGCTGACCTACGCGACGACTGCAGGCTTCCTTGCCCATTTCGGCTTGGAGAACCGTCGAGACTTGCCTGGAATCGACGATCTGAAGGCCGCCGGGCTCCTTGATCCGGTCGATCTGGCCTTTGATGCACTCGAAATGCAGGGCAATAGTGCAGATCAACTGGAATCTGTGGACGAGAGCGACTAAATAGACTCGCATGCATCCAATGCCGGATAGGTTCCGGTAACACCCATGCGCGCCGGTTTGGCCGTTCAAGGAGATTAATCATGGGCCTCAGTCTTCCACATATCCTCCTGCTGGCGCTTGTCGTGCTGCTGCTGTTCGGCGGCGGCAGGGTGTCGGGCTTGATGGGCGACGTCGCCAAGGGCATCAAGAGCTTCAAGAAGGGGCTCGCCGACGATGACGACACTCCCAAGCCAGTGACCAAGATCGAGGCGCAGCCTGCGCCCACTGTCATCGAGGCCGAAAAGCAGGTCGAAAAGCAGGCCGAAAAGTTAGACTGAGCTAGAAATCGATGTTTGACGTTGCGCCCACCGAATTGTTGCTGGTGGCCATTGTCGCGCTTGTCGTGATCGGCCCCAAGGATTTGCCGCGCGTGCTGCGCATGATCGGGCAGTGGGTTGGCAAGGCGAAGCGTGTTGCGGGGCAGTTCCGTTCAGGCTTCGATGAAATGGTCCGCGAGGCCGAGTTGGCCGAAATGGAAAAAAAGTGGGCCGAGGAAAACGCCAAGATCATGGCCGAGCATCCGGCAGTGGCGCCGCCCGAACCCCCGGCCACCGTCGCCTCGGCTGAAGAAGGCGCAACGTCTTGAAAGATCTCGACGATTCCAAAGCCCCCCTGATCGATCATCTGATCGAATTGCGTCGCCGCCTGTTGTGGAGCGTCGCCGCACTGGGCGCGGCGTTTGTCGGTTGCCTCTATGTCGCGCGTCCGATCTTCGCGTTTCTGGTCCAGCCCTTGCTCAAGGCCGGGCAGGGCAAGATCATTTATACCGACATTTTCGAGGCCTTCTTTGCCGAAATCAAGGTCGCGTTCTTCGCAGCCCTGATGATTGCCTTTCCGGTGATCGCGACGCAGCTTTGGCGCTTCATTGCGCCCGGCCTCTATGCAAAGGAGAAACAGGCCTTCCTGCCCTTCCTGCTGATGACGCCGATCCTGTTCACGGCAGGGGCGGCCATGGCCTATTATATCGCCATGCCGATCGCGCTGGCCTATTTGCTCGGCTATAGCGGCAATATCGGGGGCATCCAGCAGGAGGCGCTTCCTGGTGTAGGCAACTATCTGAGTTTCGTCATGAAATTCATTTTCGGCTTCGGCGTTGCCTTTCTCCTGCCGGTGGTGCTGATGCTCCTCGAGCGCGCTGGAATCGTGACGCGCGATCAATTGAAAAAGGGACGGCGCTACGCGATCGTTGCCATCGTTGCGGTCGCCGCAGTGCTGACGCCGCCGGACATCTTCTCACAGATCCTGCTCGCCGTGCCGCTTTACCTGCTCTACGAATTTGCGATTATTGCCATCTGGTTTACCCAGCGGCGGCGTGCACGCAATGTGACGGCGCTGGCTGAATGACAGCGGCAGCGCTCAAAGGAGCGCTGGACCGAGCCGCATCGGATTCGCCTTTCCTGCGCAGGCTGATGTCAAATCACGAGGGCCTGGCGAACCAGCTTGCTTCGGGTGACCTGGCCGAAGCGTTGCAAGCGGCGCGGTTGATTGATGTCGAACTGCCGGTTGCAACTGCGCTGCGCCGCGCCAAGGCGCAGCTGGCGCTCGTGGTCGCGATTGGAGATTTGGCTGGACTGCTGAGTCTTGAGGACGTCACGGCAGAACTCTCCGGGTTCGCGGATACCGCACTCGATCATGCGATTCGCGACGCCATCGAGTCGCTGACCCCGGGAGAGGGGCCGCGTGGGTTTGCGGCGATCGCTCTCGGTAAACATGGCAGTCAGGAGTTGAACTACAGTTCGGACATCGATCCGATCCTTGTTTTTGATCCCGAAACCCTGCCCCGTCGGCAAAGGGACGAACCGGCCGAAGCGGCCGTCCGGATTGCGACGCGGATGATGCAGATCATGCAAACCCGCGATGGCGATGGCTATGTCTTTCGTGTCGATCTGCGGTTGCGGCCCAATCCCGAAGTGACGCCGATTGCACTCCCCGTCGACGCGGCCATTTCCTACTATGAATCGAGCGCACTGGCATGGGAGCGGGCGGCCTTCATTCGCGCCCGCGCCTGCGCCGGCGATATCGGGTTTGGGCAGGGATTTCTTGACGTCATAAGGCCATTTGTCTGGCGGCGCGGGCTGGATTTTGGGGCGATCAGCGAGATTCGTGGCATATCCAGCCGGATTCGCGATCATTATGCCGGCGGGCAAGTGTTTGGCCCCGGCTTTGACCTGAAGCGCGGGCGTGGCGGGATCCGCGAATGCGAATTCTTTGCCCAGATCCACCAGCTTATTCATGGCGGGCGCGATCCGTCGCTGCGTTCACCCGCGACGATCGATGCGCTGAGGGCGCTGGCTACTGCCGGGCAGGTGGCAGCGGATGAAGCCGGGATGTTGATTGACTCCTACCGGTTATACCGCACGATCGAACATCGCCTCCAGATGGTCGATGATCAGCAAACCCATGCACTCCCAAAACAGGCCGATGCCCTCGACGGCGTTGCGCGCTTGCACGGTCTTGAGGATGGGCCTGCCTTGCTTGGCCTTCTCCAACCGCATGTGGCAGCGGTCGGGTTGCTCTATGACGGGTTCGATGCGGGGAATGTGGAAGCGCTGCCTCAGCGTGAGGCGGCACTGGAAGCGATGCTGGCGGCGGCCGGCTTTGACGATCCAGCGCCGGTTGCCCAGCGGATTGCAGGCTGGCGCAGCGGCCAGGCTCGGGCATTGCGGAGTGCGGCAGCGCAGGACGCGCTGGAGGCTGTACTCCCCAAACTCATCTCCGCGCTTGGTGAAGCACCCGACCCGGTCGTCGCTGTCAATCGCCTCGATGGCCTGATCGAGAGGCTGCCGAGCGCGATCAATCTGTTCCGGCTGCTCGAAGCGCGACCCCAATTGCTGCGGGTGACGACCGATATCCTGTGTAACGCCCCGACGCTTGCGCTCGATCTTTCACGTCGGGCCGGGCTGCTCGACGGATTGATTGATGCGACAGCGTTCGATCTGCCGGGCAGTGTCGAAGCGATTGCGGCACGGTTGCGCATTGATGACCCAAACGCGGGAATCGAAGAGCGGCTTGACCGGATCCGGCAAATCATCGGAGAATTGCGGTTTGCGTTGGGTGTGCAGGTGGTTGTGGGCGCAAGCGATCCGATGCTTGTTGCGGGGGGCTATGCCCGGGTGGCCGAGGCAGCGATCCGCGTCGTGGGCGAAACCGTGACAGCCGAATTCGAAGTGGCGCATGGCAAAGTGCCGGGATCGGAGCTTGTCATTCTCGCGCTCGGGCGGATGGGGGGTGGGGAACTGACCCACGCCTCCGATCTCGACCTGATCTACCTGTTTACTGGCGATTTTGGGGCGGAATCGGATGGCCCCAAGCCCTTGGGCGCCACGCACTATTTCAACCGGCTGGCCCAACGCGTCACGGCGGGGCTGTCGGTTCCGACGGCGGCGGGAGCTCTTTACGAGGTCGATACGCGCTTGCGACCATCGGGCGCGCAGGGGCCGTTGGTCGTAACTCTCGACAGCTTCGAGCGCTATCAGCGCGAGGAAGCCTGGACCTGGGAGCATATGGCGCTGACTCGTGCGCGCCTTGTGTTTGGTTCGCCACAGGCGCGCGTTGCCACGCAGACGATCATCGATGAGGTGCTGAATCGGCCGCACCAGCCGCAAAAACTGGTGGCCGATGCCGCCAAGATGCGCAGCGACATTGCCGAACACAAACCGCCCAAAGGGTCATTGGATGTGAAGCTGTGCGAAGGCGGGCTGGTCGATCTCGAATTTGCGGTCCACGTGCTCCAACTCATGCATGGGACGGGGCTCGATCCGCATCTCGGGCGCGCGATTGAAGGGCTGGTCGATGCCGGGTGGCTCAGGCCCGAAATGTCCAACGCATATCAATTGCTGACGCGACTGCTGGTCACGGTGAGGCTGGTTGCGCCGGATTTGCAGGCACCGTCTGATCCGGTTTGCGCGCTCATCGCCCGCGCCTGTGATCAGGCTGACTGGCCAAGCCTGCTTGCAGCGCTCGATTCTGTGCGGCAGGGAGTATCCAATGTCTGGCAGGGGATTTCCACTGCCCACCCAGGAGATTGAACATGTTGAAACCGGGCGATGACGTACCGAATGTCTCTTATGCGACCGTTGACGGCGGATCGGGCGCAATCGCCGGACACAAGGGCCGCAAGTTGGTGGTCTATTTCTATCCGAAAGATGATACGACCGGCTGCACGCGCGAGGCGCAAGACTTTACGGCGCTTGCCCCGGACTTCGCGAAGGTCGGCGCTGATATTGTCGGCATCTCGAAGGACTCGGTTAAAAGCCATGCGAAATTCATCGGTAAATATGATCTGAAAGTTGTGCTGGGCAGCGATGAGAGCGGTGAAGTCTGCGAAGCCTTCGGAGTCTGGGTCGAAAAATCGATGTACGGCCGCAACTATATGGGCATCGAGCGCGCAACATTTCTGATTGGCGCTGATGGGAAGATCGCACAGATCTGGCGCAAGGTGAAGGTCGCGGGGCATGCAGCAGTCGTCCTGGAAGCGGTCAAAGCGCTCTAGTTATGGGCGCAGGGGTTTCGGCATTTCTGATCGTTACCGCCTTCCTGACGGCGACGCTTTCGGGTATTTTCGGGATGGCAGGCGGGCTTGTGCTCATGGGCGCGCTGGCTTTTGTTCTGCCGGTTTCTGCTGCTTTTGTGACGCACGGGATATTGCAGCTTGTCGCCAATGGCTGGCGGGCGGTATTGCACCGCCAGCATGTGAACTGGCGAATTATCGCGAATTACGCGATGGCCTCTGCAGTTGCGGGAGGGCTTATCGCACTGATTGCCTTCGCGCCTTCGCGGGCCGTGCTTTTCCTGCTGCTCGGTCTGGTACCGATGCTGGTCTGGCTGCCCAAGAGATGGATCCAGCTTGACGCGTCGAAGACCGGGCATGCCCTGCTCTCGGGTTTTCTTGTAACACTGGTCAATCTCACGGCGGGCGTCGCAGGGCCTTTGCTCGATATCTTTTTCGTCCGTACCGCGCTTACCCGCCACCAGATCGTCGCGACAAAGGCTGCAACACAAGTGTTCAGCCACCTTGCCAAGATCATCGTCTATGGCGCGCCACTTCTCGCCGCACCAAAGGGCACGTTGCCGCCTTGGTGGCTGTTTGGCCTGGCGATTCCAGCTTCCATGCTCGGCACAGCCGCCGGTGGTTGGGTGCTCGACCGTATCTCCGATGTAGATTTCAAGCGCTGGACCGCCTGGATCGTAACCGGCGTCGGACTGGTCTACTTGTTCAAGGCAGCGCAGCTCGCCCTATGAGCAGCGTTGGCAAAGCCATCTGTTCTGTCCTTTTGACGGCCGATCCTCGGGCCAAGGCGATGCGCGCCCGGGCCGTGGCACGGGACTGGCGGCTGGGGCGACTGACGCATGCGTTCGATATGACCATGCCCGATCGTCCGGCCCGCCCCGACACGCCGGAACTGCTCCCCCCCACCCAGATGCCGCAGCGACGCAAGGGCGGCTCGACCGCCAGCCGGATCGCCATGCTTCATGCCTTTGCCCATATCGAGTTCGTCGCGATCGACCTGGCCTTCGATGCAGCAGGACGGTTTGGCGAAGGGCAATCGCGCGAATTTGTCTCCGATTGGTTGTCGGTCGGGGCAGATGAAGCGATGCATTTTGCACTTCTCGACCGGCGGCTGGCTGCAATGGGCAGCCATTATGGCGCACTGCCCGCGCATGATGGATTGTGGGAGGCCGCAGCGGCTACGTCCCATGATATCCTTGCACGACTCGCGATCGTCCCGATGGTGCTCGAGGCCCGCGGCCTTGACGTCAGTCCGGTGACGATCGCGCGGCTGCAAGCGACGGGAGATCTGCAGAGCGCCGCCATTCTCAAGCGAATCTATGCTGACGAGATTCGCCATGTCGGCGTTGGCTCTCACTGGTTCACCAAACTCTGCGAATCTGCGGAAATTGAGGCCACCGAGCAATGGCAACTGCTGGTCCGAACCTATTTCAGAGGCAGTTTAAAGCCTCCTTTCAACGACTCAGCGCGTGCAAAAGCCGGTCTGCCCCGCGAATTTTATGTGTCCCTTGCGTCACCGGAAATGCTGCCCCAGTGATCTGCGTCACATAGCGTCGGGTCGTAAACGGCGCTTCCGAGTATCGGGTCGCCGGGGGAATCATGGGTTCTTTGTTGTTGTCGAATGGGTCTGGGCTGTTGCCCAAATTCCGTGAATTGTTTCGCGCGAGGGACTTATTCGTGCATGATGGCAACGCAATGCGTCGCGTGCACATCTCGTCGCGCGCTCAATTTGTTTTTGCCTCTGTCACCACCTTTATTTTTGCTCTTTCTGCCTTTGGGCTGACCCAATTTGCCCTTGGAGTCCCTGCAATTTCGGGGGCGATCACCGAATTTGCATCGCGCCAGTCCGAAGTGGCCATGATGGAAAGCAGGGTTGATGCGCTCCAGTCCGAGGTTTCGGTTATCCGTACATCGGCAAAGCAACATGCCGCAAAGCTTGAGGCGCGCCAGGCGTTCCTGGCGGCGATGCTCAAGGGTGAAGGCGATCCTGCCAAACTTGGCGCGATGCTCACTGCTGATTCAAAGTCGGTCGATGCGGAGGTTGCGGCGGCGTTCGGCGCGGTCGAACATGACCAGATGGCAATGGCGACTGTGGTGCGGGCTTCGACTGAAGCGCGTTACCAGCAGACGGCGCAGATGGTCGCCCATCTCGGTCTTTCGCCCCAGCGACTCGGCGCACGCGCCCTGACAGGGGTCGGCGGCCCGTATGAGCCGGTTCCACCTGGAACCCAGATCGCGCCGGTCAAGCCAGGTCAGGCTGACCCCCAGTTTCGCGCCTTGTTCAACAGCTGGAAGCGGCTAGACCAGCTTCAAGCCGGAATCGTCGCCATTCCATCGATGCGTCCGGTTCAGAGCCTGACCTTCACGAGCAACTTCGGCATTCGCACTGATCCGTTTCGTGGCGGTGCCGCCATGCATGCCGGCGTCGATATTCCGGGCGCCTATGCAACGCCAATCTATGCAACGGCCGACGCTGTTGTCGGACGGACCGGCTGGGTTGGCGGTTACGGCAATCTTGTCGAACTTGAACATGGCCGCGGAATCCAGACCCGTTATGGCCATCTTTCCTCATTCCTGGTTTCGCCGGGGATGCGCGTGAAGCGTGGCCAGTTGATCGCGTTGATGGGTTCCACCGGACGTTCGACCGGCACGCATCTCCACTATGAAGTCCGGATCGATGGCCGCGCCGTCAATCCGGTACCGTTTCTCCAGACCTCCGACTATCTTGTGGCGATGCAGCGCCGCAATGGAACGGCCAAAGTTGCCGTAGGCGGCCCGCTCGATACAGCTGCAAAATAGGTCCTTTCTGCCGCGCTGGTTGCGGCGCGCGCGCTTAATGCCTATCTTCAGCCTGTGAGTGTTACACTTTCCCAAAGCGCGGCAGCGCGCGTCGCATGGATCGCCCAGCGTCAGGGCAAGGCTGCGATCTTGCGGCTTTCGGTCGAAGGCGGCGGCTGTTCGGGCTTTCAGTATCGCTATGGTCTGGCTGATTCGGTCGAGGATGATGATATTGTCACGCACAATGGGGATGTCAGGCTGGTTGTGGATCCGATGAGCCTTGACCTGATCGAAGGCTCCGAAGTGGATTTCGTCGAATCGCTGGGTGGATCGGCGTTCCGGATTACAAACCCGCAGGCGGCATCGGGCTGCGGGTGTGGGGCGAGTTTCTCAGTTTAGGCGGGATGGCAGTAAAGTGGGCACCGGTTATTCATTCGACGTCCCGATCGTCCGATAAATGCGGATTGCCACGTACAATGTGAATGGAATCAAGGCGCGTCTCCCGCGACTGATCGAATGGCTCGATGAAACCGCACCGGATGTGGTTTGCCTCCAGGAATTGAAATCCAGCGATGAAACGCTCCCGATCGCCGATATTGAAGCGATTGGATATCGCGGTGTCTGGCATGGGCAGAAGGGTTTCAACGGGGTCGCCATATTGTCGCGTGGTGAACTGCCCGTGGAAACGCAAAAGGGGCTCGAAGGTGAGCCCGAGGATGAGCATAGCCGCTACATCGAAGCCGATGTGATGGGCGTGCGCGTCGCCAGCATCTACTTGCCCAATGGCAATCCCCAACCAGGGCCGAAATTCGATTTCAAGCTGCGCTGGTTCGAGCGGTTACATAAACGCGCCATCGAATTGTTGGCACTCGAAATACCGCTGATTCTGGCGGGGGACTATAATGTCATCCCGACGGATGCCGATATTGCCAACCCGCGTGCGATGCTGGACGATGCGCTGATGCAGCCCGAGAGCCGCGCTGCGTTTCGTCGGCTGGCGGCGCTGGGCTTGACCGACGCATTGCGCGCGCGTCAACCAACCGGCCCGCTATGGACCTATTGGGACTATCAGGCGGGTGGCTGGCAGCGCGATGCCGGTTTTCGCATCGATCACCTGATGCTTTCGCCCGAAGCGGCTGACCGGCTTGTCGATGCCGGTGTCGACAAGGAACATCGCGGCCGCGAAAAGGCCAGCGACCACGCCGCTACCTGGATCGAACTCGATTAGACTAGCTGTTCGGCCAGTGCTGCGGCCGCTGCATCAAATCCGCGCCATGCCGCTGCTGCAAGCGCACCGCCGACACTGACCCGGCGGACACCCAATGCCGCCAGATTGGCCACGCGCATGTCGGCATTCATGATCAGAACGTTCACCGGCTTGGGGGCGACAGCCTTGACTGTCGCTGCAATCTCATCCGGATCGCTCATCCCCGGGGCGAACAGGCAGTCGGCGCCCGCCTTGGCAAAGGCCGTCAGGCGCTCGATCACGAAATCGACATTGTCGATCCCGTTGAGATAGGCTTCGGTCCGCGCCACGAGCATCACATCCTGTCCGGACGCATCGATCGCGCGACGCGCCGCCGCCAGACGCTCGACAGCGAAGTCGAGCGGATAGAGCCCATCGTTCCACTGGTCCTCGATCGACAATCCGGAAATGCCCGTCTTGATTGCGCGCGTTACATTGACGGCGACCCCTTCTGGTGTGTCGGCAAAGCCACTTTCGAAATCGGCATTCACGGGCAGGTCGGTTGCGGCACAGAGCCGCGTCAGGTGATCGAGAATCTGCTCAAGTGTGATTTCATGATCCCTCAGGCCCAGCGTCCAGGCCGCTGCCGAACTGGATGACGCCAGCGCCTTGAAGCCGAGCTTTTTCAGTCGCCGGGCGCTTCCGGCGTCCCAAGGGTTGGGAAGAATAAAGCAGCCGTCCGCATGGAGAGTGCGGAATGCGGCGCGTTGGGCGGTGAAGTCTTTCATCACAGGGCTTTCTCATAAATACGGTAAGTCTTGTCAACAGACCCGCCAACCGCTTCGCCGACCGAACGCATGGGGCCATTGCTTGCAAGCACCCAGCCAAAATCGCCATGGGTCGCGCCATATCGGCTGACCGACGCACGCCGGATATACTCGATCAACATGAAGGCCAATTGGCTCGCCATCCGGCTCGACTGGAGTTTCTTGACCACGCCCATCAAGGGCACCCGCATCGTCCGCACCTTGGGCGCGCGCAACCACCACAGAAGCTTGATCCAGTTGAACGGAAAAAGCGATCCGTTGAATGTTCTTAGCTTTTCGTTGAGATCGGGAAGCGTCATCATGAAGGCAACCGGTTCACCATCCACTTCCGCTATGCGGATCAGGTCTTCGTAGACGATCGGCTTGAGCTTCTTGCCAGCATAGGCGATCTCGGCGGGAGTGAAGGGCACGAAGCCCCAATTGTCGCTCCACGCGTCGTTAAGGATTCCGATAATCAGCGCCGCTTCCTCATCGAACTTTCTCTTGTCGACAGTGCGAATGCGAATGCGGTCATTACGTTCCCCGATGGCGACAATCCGGCTGGTCAATTCAGGAAAACCTTCGGCAATGGGCAGCGCAAAGTTGAGCAGATCCTGGACGCCAGCATAGCCTGCGGCTTCGATCCATTCGCCATAGCGCGCGCTGTTGAAGCCCATCATCACCGTCGGCGCCCGCTCGAAGCCGCTGACCAATAGGCCGGGCTCATCCCAGACCGATAGACTGATCGGCCCGAGTGAACGCGTCATCTTCTTGGCGCGCAGCCAGTCTTCGGCGGCAGACATCAGTGCAGCAGCCGTCTCGGCATCCTCCGCCTCGAACAGCCCCCAATTGCCGACGCCGGGTCCCATGCCTTGTTCAGGCGGCTGCGCCAGCGCAAGATGGTCAATATGGGCCGAAATGCGCCCCACCACCTGGCCCCCTCGTTCGGCGAGATAGAGCTGCATTTCGGCATGTTCGAACCACGGGTTCTTTCCTGGCGTGATCAGTCCGCGCACTTCGTCCTTTAACGGTGGCACCCAATTGGGATCGTTTGCGTAGAGACGGAAAGGCAGATCGACAAAGGCCTTGCGATCGGCGCTGGAGGCGACCGGGCGGATTGTAGGTGTTTCTTGCGCCACGGGCGTCTCCTTTTGCAGGTGCCATAGGTGATTGATGGGGATGCGGGAATCCCCAACCTATACTGAAATTGAGAGCGGACTGGATGCGCCATCATCCTGCCACTATATTCTGGTGATGGCCAACGACATGAAATCAGCCACACTCCCCTCCGACGGTGTCGCAGAACGTCGCGACGGCGGTTCGATCTCCGAAGTGAAAAAGCCGCGCGTGGTCGACGACATGGCCATGATTCGGGCCGCTGCCGAACTCACCCGCGATCTGAATGCGCCTGATCCGCGCGTCTATTGGTTGGACTTTCTGGCGTCCGCTGCAATCGGTTATTCCGGGCTGTTCATGGCAATCGCCGCTTCTTCATTCTTTCCAGCGATGGCCGCAGGGATCGTCGCGATCCTTGCCCTTTATCGCGCAGGAAGTTTCATCCACGAGCTGACGCATATCAAGCGTGCGTCGGTACCGGGCTTTCACCTTGGCTGGAACGCGATCGTCGGCATTCCGCTTCTGGTTCCGTCTTTCATGTACGAAGGCGTGCACAATCTTCACCACGCGCGCACCCGCTATGGAACGGCAGAAGATCCCGAATATCTGCCTCTCGCGCTCATGAAGCCGTGGACTGTTCCGCTCTTCGTCCTTGTCTCCGCACTTGGGCCTGTGGCGCTTTTCTTCCGTTATGCCCTGCTCACGCCATTGTCCTTGCTGGCCCCGTCACTTCGGACGCTGGTCGTTGAACGCTATTCTGGCCTCGTCATCAACCCTGCATTCCGCCGTCGTCACCCCGAAGGCGACGCGCGACGCCAATGGATTTGGCTGGAAGCAGTCGCCAGTCTGTGGGCAATTGGCTTGCTGACGGCTGTTGGTTCCGGGATCGTTCCGCTTCGCAGCTTCCTGATCTTTCTCGGCGTCGCGTCAGGCGTTGTCGTGCTCAACCAGATCCGCACGCTCGTTGCGCATCTCTGGGAGAATGAGGGCGAAGTGATGAGCGTAACGGCCCAGTTCCTTGACAGCGTCAACGTTCCGCCTCCAGCCCTGCTCCCGGCTCTATGGGCACCGGTGGGCTTGCGTTACCATGCGCTGCATCACTTGCTCCCCGGCGTGCCCTATCATGCGCTAGGTGAAGCGCACCGCCGCTTGAGCGCGGCGCTCGCCCCTGGATCAACCTATTATCGCGCCAACTATGCAGGGCTTCCAGGGCTGGTCGTCCGGCTGGTGAGCAATACCGGCAAGAGTATCTAGGATTATTCCTCAGTCTGGATCAGGACCGCTTCCCCGATAAACAGGAAGAGGAAAAAGGGGCCCCAGGCTGCTAGGAGTGGAGGGTATGCGCCCAGATTGCCCATCGCGAGGCCGAAATTGTCTGCAACGAAATAGGCGAACCCCAAGGCCATTCCGATAACGGCACGGACAAACAGCCTGCCCGAACGCGCAATGCCGAAAGCCGCGACTGCGCCCAGGAGTGGCATCAGGAGCGTTGAAAGCGGGCCCGCCAACTTGTGCCACAGTCCGGCTTCGAGCGT
>JANLST010000473.1:0-2351 GCA_031362505.1 Sphingomonadales bacterium | reverse complement strand
AGATCTTTATGATATGGCATCGCTCGTTGCGGCGGCGAAGGGCATGGATGCAATAGCGACACATTTGCCTTTTGTGTTTGACCGCGCGTTGGCAAAAAAGCTCGGCGCCAACATCGCCGCAGCCGCGAAAGCAAATGGCTTGAAGAAAATCGTCTTCAACACAAGCTGCCATGTCGAGAACAATGATATCGGAAATCCCGCCCATGACGGTCGACGGGACATAGAACAGGCGATCATCGAAAGCGGATGTGACTATGCCATTTTCGAGCCGAAAGTGTTCATGGACAACATGATCCGCAGTTGGAACAAGCCGTCAATCGTGAACAAGGGCATATTTGCCTATCCCGCCAAACCCGACCTGAAGATCTCGTGGATCTGCCTTGACGATATCGCAGCCTATATGGTCGAGGCGTTGATGCGTGATGACCTGCCCAATGGCCGCTATCGGATTGGCGGCCCCGAAGCATTGGTGGGCGATGAAGTGGCTGAACGGCTGAGCACGGCCGCCGGTCGGCCGATCATTTTCAAGAGCCTGACTCCGGATGAATTTGCGTCTGCCATGAGCTTGCTGATTACGGGCTCTCCCGATGTGGCGCCGCTTTCAATCTATGATGGGATGGCGAGTTTTTATCGCTGGTACAACACGCAGACGCTGTCACCGCTCATCGCTGACATGCACGAAATGGCAAGGCATTTCGCACATCGCCCAACCTCGCTTGAAATATGGGCAATGCAGCAAGACTGGAACGATCCGGCGGATCCGGCGCTTGCCATCCGATATGCAAGCTGAGACATTTTTGGGAGAAGGTTGAATGAACCGTCAACTTGAAGGAAAAGTCGCTCTGATCACGGGCGGAACATCCGGTATTGGTGCAGGAACGGTTCGGCGTTTTGTTGCCGAAGGCGCCAAGGTGATCTTTACCGGCTCGAATGCAGAGGCCGCTGCCACGCTGTCCGCCGAAACCGGTGCAACGTTCAAGGCCCAGCGGGTCGAGCAAGCCGATGGATGGGCGCCGATCATGGATGCGATCCGGTCCGAATTCGGCCGTCTCGATATCGCTTTTGCAAATGCTGGAACCGAAATTGGAGACAGTAGCGTCGAAACGATTACCTATGAGGATTGGTCGCGATTGATCGGCATCAATCTGACCGGGGTGATGCTCACGGCTCAACACGCCGTGCGAGCGATGCGCGCCAACCCGGACGGGGCACAGGGATCAATCATTCTCAACTCGTCGATGAATGCCTATCGCCCGATGGGCAATTATGTTGCCTATTCGACAACCAAGGGCGCGCTGATCGCGCTATCGAAATCGATTGCCCTTCATTGTGCAAACCAGAAGACAAAAATCCGGTGCAACACCATCCATCCGGGCGTGGTTGAAACCGAGATGATACGAGGTGTGATCGAACGCGCGCCTGATCCCTCCGCAGCCCGGGCTCAGTTCGAAGGGATGGCACCGCTTGGCCGCATGGCGCAGGTCGATGAAATTGCAGGACTGGTGACGTTCCTCGCGTCGGACGCGGCGGCATTCATTTCAGGATCTGAATATAGCATTGACGGCGCGAGCACGGCCGGGATGATGGGGGTTTAAAGCCCCAGCACCTGCTTGGCGATAATCGTCCGCTGCACTTCGTTCGAGCCGCCAAAAATCGTCCACGCCCGGCCATTGAGATATCTGGGCATCGCCAGTTGCGCTTCGCGGCTGCCAATCGGCTCCGGAGCCTCATTGCCATAGAGCGGCCGGGTGACGGGCAGTTGCAATCCGTCATAGCCGAACAGGTCCACCTCAAGCTGCTGAATGCTTTGGCGAAGGTTGGAGCTGATGAGCTTGATCAGCGAGGTCTGCGGGCCGGCCGGCCGGCCCTTGACCAATTCGGCCAGGATGCGCAATTCCGTCATTTCAAACGCCTGCGCCTCAAGCCGCAGCTTTGCGATACGTTGCGCAATAACGGGATCGTGGATCAGTGCGCCATTGACACCTGATGGCAGGTCCTTTGCCAGTTCTTCGAGCCGATCCAACGCGACAAGCAATGACGGCGCCGCACACGAACCACCGCGTTCATTTTCAAGAAGGTATTTGGCGATCGTCCAGCCCTGCCCTTCAGCACCGATCAGGTTCTCGACACCGGTTTCCGCACTGTCGAAGAATGTCGCATTGACCTCATGTTCGTTTGCCATCGTGATGATGGGCGTCACGCTGATCCCGGGCTGATCCATTGGAATGAGAAGGAAGCTGATCCCCTCCTGCTTCTTCGCATCGGCATCGGTTCGAACGAGCGCGAAAATCCAGTTCGCATGGTGCGCATGCGTCGTCCAGATCTTCGATCCATTGATAACGTATTTGTCG
>JANLST010000467.1:0-2441 GCA_031362505.1 Sphingomonadales bacterium | reverse complement strand
AAAAATGTGGCCTTCGATCTCTACAACGATCTGTATGGCCACTATTGGCCTCGTCTTTGGGGGTTACTTCGCGGGAGCTGGCATGTCGCACGGTGTTCGCGCAATGGCTATGTCCGGATGCTCAAACGGGACGGTTTGTGGCGGCAATGGCAAAGCAGGCTGCGGCTTTATCATATGATCGTGCGGTTTTTGATCCACACGTCGCCAGCGATGTTGCACTCCCTTGTGCCGGGATATCATCCAAGCAAAGTCAAGGATCCCCAATGGGTCGCACACTGGATCAAGGCCTATGCCGATTTGCCTGCAAACAGTATTCCGTTGCTGAATACAAGCGACCCCGAAATACCGGCTCAGTTTGCTCCCCAGCACTAGCGTTCTTTGACAAGCTCTCGATAAGTTCGCTTTCCGTCTAACTTGGCTAAAATTTGAAGGGCCACCATTAGATCGTCAGCCCTCATTCAGCCGTTCCGCGCTCCCCTTACCAACCGTCCCGGAAATACTCCTGTGCCCTTATCCATCCGCCGGATAACCGCACCCGAAACAATTGTCGCGTCATAGCCGGTCGCGGCCTGATCGAGCCTCCGTCCGCCTGCGGGCAGGTCGTGCACGATATGGGGAATGGGGAGCGTCAGTCGGTTCATGTCGATGACATTGATGTCGGCCTTCATCCCGATCTTCAATAGTCCGCGATCGTCAAGACCTACCGCACGCGCGGCCTTGGCGGTCAGCATGTGGATGGCGCTCGCAAGGTCGATCTTGTGATCCTTCCCGTCGCGGACAAAATGCTTGAGTAGAAAAGTCGAGTAGCTCGCATCGCAAATCGCGCCGTAGTGCGCGCCGCCATCACCAAGGGCGGGCACACAGTCTGGATGGGTCAACATTTCGTACGCGCTGTCGAGCGTGCCGTTTTCGTAATTGCCGAGCGCGGAAAGAAACAGGCCCTTGCCTTTGGTTTCCATCATCCGGTCGTAGGCGACCTCTTGCGGCGAACAATTGCGCGCTTCGGCAAGCGCGGCGAGGCTCTGGCTGGCAGGCGGGGCATAGTTGGGCGGGTCGTTCAAGGGGAAGAGCCAGCGCCAGTTACGCGCCAGAGTATTGAATGGATGGCCCTCGCCAAATTCTTCGCTGAGCAGCGCAGCCTTCATCTCGGGCGCACCCATCGCAGCGACGCGCTCTTCAAGCGGCAAATGTGCAATCGTCTGGTAGCTTGGACAAAGGCTGAACGGGTGGACGGTAAGTTCCAGTCCCGCGATCAGGCCAATCGGACGCGGCATGACTTGCGCGGTTACCTGATGCCCCTCCGCCTTTGACTGCGCCATCATATCAAGCACCTTGCGCCAGCGCGGCGGCCCTTCATTGCCACTCGCCAATGTGAAGGTTGCGGGACGGCCACTCGCGCGCATCATGGCATCGATCACCGGATATTCCTTGTCCCAGCCGACAAAGGCATCAAGCACGACCTGGAATGTGCCACTGCCTGCATCCTTCATGCCCGCTCCGATCGCTTCGAGTTCGGCGACATCGGCCCTGAATGTCGGGATGGAGCCGCCGTCGGCAGTCTTGTGGATCGAGAGCCGCGATGTCGCGAAGCCGATGGCGCCCGCTTCCATTGCTTCTTTCGCTATCGCCCGCATCCTGGCGAGATCATCGTCATTGGCCGGCTCGCGATTGGCCCCGCGTGCGCCCATTGCATAGACACGCAAGGGCGAATGGGGGAGGTAGGCGGCAACATCAATGTCGCGCTCGCCCGCATCGAGCGCATCGAGATATTCGGGAAAGGTTTCCCAGTTCCATGGCAAACCCTCCGTCATGACGACGCCGGGAATATCCTCTACACCCTCCATCACGTTGATCAGCATGTCATGATCTTCTGCACGGCAGGGCGCAAAGCCGACCCCGCAATTGCCCATCACGACGGTTGTGACGCCATGGCTCGAGGACGGGGTCATTTCCTTTCCCCAGATGGCCTGCCCATCATAATGCGTATGAACGTCGACAAATCCGGGCGTGACGATGCGTCCGCGTGCATCGATTTCTTCCGTGCCGTTGCCGCCGAACGTTCCAATGGCAGCAATCTTGCCATCCTTGACCGCGAGATCGCCTTCGATCAGCGCGCCACCTGAACCATCGGCAATCGTGCCGCCACGAATGATGAGGTCATAATCGTTCATCGTCATCACTCTCCTATTTGGCTTGAATGTCGAACCAGTTTACGGGCACGTCAAGTCAGAACCGAATCATAGACAGGAATGCCGCGATGAAAGCGATCCAAAGTATGCACCCCGCAGCGCTCGAAACCCTGACGCTTGTTGACGTGCCGGATGCACCTCCGCCCGGCCTTGGCGAAATCAGCGTGCGGATCAGGGCAAGCTCGCTCAACTATCATGACTATGCGGTTGTGAAAGGCATGATCCCTGCAAGCGATGGTCGCATCCCGATGT
>JANLST010000462.1:0-4032 GCA_031362505.1 Sphingomonadales bacterium | reverse complement strand
CCCGCTTTTGCCCGCCTCAGGATCACACCGGTGATCGGCTTCATCCTTGTTGGCGTGCTTGTGGGTCCGTTTGGACTGGGTGCAATGGTCAAGGACTATTCATGGTTGAGCTGGATCACGATCAGTGACCAGCACGCCATTGCACCCTTTGCCGAACTCGGCATCATCCTGTTGCTGTTTTCGAGTGGACTGGAATTGTCCTTCGGTCGCCTTTGGGCGATGCGAAAACCACTGCTCGGATTTGGCTCATCAGATCTTGTCGGATCGGCCGTGATCATTGCCGCTGCGCTTTGGATGGTCGGAGAAACGCCGGGTGCGTCGTTCGGGCTTGGACTGGCTCTCGCGCTCTCGTCCACGGCCCTTGTCTTGCCGATCGCCGGCACGTCCAGCGCAGTCGGGCGTCTGGCGCTCTCCATGCTGCTGTTCGAAGACCTTGCACTGGTGCCGATCATCTTTTTGCTCGGTGCAATCGGGCCGATGGCATCCGGCGGACTTGGCGGGCTCGCGCAGGTCGTCAGTCTTGGTGCATTGACGGTGATCACCATGCTCATCCTGGGTCGCTGGCTGATTCCTCCACTTTTTGCGCAGGCAGCACGCACCAAGAGCCCCGAACTTTTCCTGTCCGCAAGCCTGTTGATCGTGATCCTCGCGAGCCTCGCAACTGCAATTGTCGGCCTGTCACCAATTGTTGGAGCACTCGTTGCCGGCCTGCTGATTGCCGAAACCAAGTATCGCGGCGAAGTTGAGACGGCCACAGCACCGTTTCGGGGACTGGCCCTTGGCGTGTTTCTGATCACCGTGGGCATGAGCGTTGATCTGGAGATGATTCTCGATAACCTTCCCGGCCTTGCGGCCGCCGTCATCGGGGTTGTCCTCATAAAATCGTTCGTAACGACTGGGCTCTTGAGAATTGGCGGCGTCGCTCGTGGTGTGGCGACGGAAACCGGCCTGCTGATGGCTGCGCCTTCTGAAACAACCCTGATCGTATTGGCAGCCGCCGCGCAGGCTCAACTCATTGCATCGGAAACGGCAGCCTTTTGGCAAGTCGTGACAGCGATTGGCCTAACGATTACTCCCATGCTTGCGCGGATCGGCCATAGCGTCGCGCGCCGGATCGAATGGCGGCATGACGTCAAGCACGATACTGCGCCACCGCCGACACTTGAGCCGCAAACAATTCTGATCGGCTTTGGCCGGGTCGGGCGACTTGTAGCGGAAATGCTGGAGGCGCATGATCGCCCCTATGTCGCGCTCGAAGCCGATGTCGATCTGGTGACCGTTGCACGCCGCGAAGGTAAGCCGGTCAAGTTTGGTGACGCCGCGCGTCCCGCAACGCTTGCGCGCCTTGATCTGGAGGGCGCGAGCGCCGTCGTCCTGACGATGGATGATCCGGTTCAGGCCGTTCGGTTGACGACAAGCCTGCGAAAACGCTTCCCCTCGTTGACGATCGTCGTGCGTGCGCGAGACACTGACCATGCGGCCGAGCTCTATCGCGCAGGTGCTACCGATGCGGTCCCCGAAACGCTTGAAAGCTCCCTGCAGCTGTCGGAGGCGGTCCTGATCGATCTTGGCGTCGCCATGGGTCCGGTCATTGCGTCTATCCATGAAAAGCGCGATGAATTGCGTGCTGCTATTCGGGAAGCGGGCGAGCTGGACACGCTGCCCCGATTGGGGACTTTGCGCTCTACCCCGCGATAGCGGCCCGGATTACGGCCAATGCTTCATCGGCCTTGTTGCCGTCCGGCCCACCGCCCTGCGCCATATCCGGACGGCCCCCGCCGCCCTGCCCGCCCAGCGCGGAGACCGCTGCCTTCACGAGATCGACGGCACTGAAGCGTCCATTCAGTCCGCCAGTGACACCAACCGCCACAGATGCGCGACCATCATTGACAGCAACCAGCGCCGCCACCCCTTCACCTAACCGACCCTTCGCCTCATCGACAAGGCCACGCAATTCCTTGGGATCAAGCTCGTCCAGCACCTGGCCAAAAAATGCCACGCCCCCAATATCCTCCGGCCCCGCGGCCTGGGCTGTACCCCCGCCACCCGTTGCAAGTGCCTTTTTTGCTTCGGCAAGTTCGCGCTCAAGCCGCTTGCGTTCCTCGATCAACGCCGCAACCCGCGCGGGCACATCCTCGGGATTGGTCTTGAACGCGCCTGCCACATCCTTGAGCAATGCCTCACGCTCGGTTAGCCAGAGCCGGGCGGCCTCGCCAGTCAGCGCCTCGATCCGGCGGACCCCGCTGGAAACAGCGCTTTCGCCGACGATTTTGAACAGGGCGATATCGCCCAGAGCGTTCACATGTGTTCCGCCACACAGTTCGACCGAATAGGCATCCTGACCCATTGTCAGCACGCGGACTTCATCGCCATATTTCTCCCCGAACAGCGCCATGGCACCTGCGGCAATAGCATCGTCGGGTGTCATCAGCCGGGTGGAGACTGGCGCGTTGCCGCGGATCTGAGCATTCACCTCCGCCTCGACAAGGGCAATCTGCTCCGCAGTCAGCGCAGTCGGATGCGAGAAATCAAAACGGAAACGCTCGGCTGCGACAAGACTGCCCTTCTGCGTCACATGCCCACCCAGTTCGTTGCGCAACGCCGCATGAAGCAGATGGGTCGCTGAATGATTGGCACGGATCTGGTTTCGGCGTGGAGCATCAATTGCGAGATGGATGGTCTGGCCGACAGAGATTTGCCCACTTTCAATGCTTGCATTGTGCGCGTGGAGTCGTCCCAGTGGTTTGGCCGTATCGTTGACGATGGCCTTCAGGTTGCTGTCGCCGCTTATCGCGCCAGCGTCACCCATTTGCCCACCGCTTTCGCCATAGAATGGCGTTTGGTTCGCAAGGATTGTGACCATCTCTCCTGCGGCCGCAGAGTCGACACGTTTGCCATCCTTGATCAGCGCAACGACTTGCGCCTCTCCAACCGTAGAAGAGTATCCCGTGAACTCGGTGCCGCCGAATTCGTCGGCGATGTCATACCAGACTTCACCCGAGGCCTGATCGCCCGAGCCCTTCCACGCGGCACGCGCAGCAGCCTTTTGCTGGGCCATCGCCACTTCAAACCCTGCCCGATCGATTCCGAGCCCTTGAATGCGCAGGGCATCTTCCGTCAGATCATAGGGAAATCCGAACGTATCATAGAGTTTGAACGCGGTTTCTCCAGGCAGCGTATCCCCTTTGGCCATGTTAGCCGTCGCTTCGTCGAGCAACCGCAGCCCGTTCTGGAGCGTCTGGCGGAATCGGGTTTCCTCCTGTTGCAAGGTCGCCTCGATCAGCGGTTGTGCACGGACGAGTTCGGGAAAGGCTGCGCCCATTTCCGCGACCAACGACGGAACCAGCCGGTGCATAAGCGGCTCCTTCGCGCCAAGGATATGGGCGTGCCGCATTGCACGCCGCATGATCCGGCGCAGCACATAGCCACGCCCCTCATTGGCCGGCAACACGCCGTCCGCCACCAGAAAACCTGACGTACGCAAATGATCGGCGATCACGCGATGTGAGGCCCGATTGTCTCCCGTCGTGGCTGTTTTCGTGATCTCGCCGGATTCCGCAATCAGCGCCTTGAACGTATCGGTATCATAATTGTCATGGACGCCCTGGAGGACCGCCGCAATCCGCTCCAGCCCCATGCCAGTATCGATGCTTGGCTTCGGCAAGTCGGTGCGCGAACCGTCCGCTGACTGGTCATACTGCATGAAGACCAGGTTCCAGATTTCCACAAACCGGTCGCCGTCTTCATCCGGAGAACCCGGAGGGCCACCGGGGATGTGATCGCCATGATCAAAGAATATTTCGGAACAGGGCCCGC
This sequence comes from Sphingomonadales bacterium, assembly GCA_031362505.1. GTDB lineage: Bacteria > Pseudomonadota > Alphaproteobacteria > Sphingomonadales > Sphingomonadaceae > Aquisediminimonas. Next base: position 216 of record JANLST010000462.1, on the reverse strand, counting down.
AGGGCCCGGTATCACCCATCGACCAGAAATTGTCGGAAGTCGGGATCCGGATGATGCGATGATCGGGGAGTCCGGCAATTTTTCGCCACAATGAAAATGCTTCATCGTCCGTATGGTAAACCGTCGCCGTCAACCGATCGGAATTCAATCCCCATTCTTTCGTCAAAAGTGTCCACGCATGATGGACCGCCTGCTCCTTGAAATAGTCGCCGAACG
>JANLST010000461.1:0-1708 GCA_031362505.1 Sphingomonadales bacterium | reverse complement strand
CAGGCTTTCATCGAAACCCTGCGCATTCGGGCTTGAGGGGCCTCGGTCGCCCAAATGCCATTTGCCGATATGGACGGTATGATAACCGCGGCTCTTCAGGATTTCGGCAATTGTCACTTCGCTCCCGGGAAGCCCCTGATCGGCAAAAACTGGCGCTTTTTCGGCCGCGTCACGGTTATATTCCAGGGGCGGCCTTTCTCCGAGATTGTCATTGGCAAACATCGCCATGATCCGCCCCATACCTGCAGGCGTTGGAGTGAATTCAAATCCTGTACGTGTGGGGTATCGCCCCGTCATCAGCATGGCGCGCGAGGGAGCGCAGGTGCCATTGCCCGCATAGGCCTGCTCAAATATCGCGCCATCCGCGGCAAGCTTGTCTATATTGGGTGTTCGAACCCGCCCACCGGCCATCCCGCCGCCGAATGTGGAAATATCGTTGATACCCAGATCGTCGGCCAGGATGAAAATGATGTTGGGCGAACGTTGCGCCACGGGCACCGTGGCCACGTTCGGTCCGCGAGCCCAGACGATGGGATGGTTGGCGGCAATTGGCACTCTGCCAACATGCGTGACCATATAGAGAATCAGCGCCTTGCGATTGAGATAGGCAAGACCTGCCAATATGCCGGTGATAGCCGCCAGGCCAAGCAAGACCTTCTTCCAGCGCCTCATTCAGTCTGCTCCGTCCATCTAATGGCATTGGATATGTCGATATATTCCAAGCAATGTCAATCGTCGTCCAACGACTCTCACTGCATCGCGCGATAGCAGAAATGATTGTGGCTGTTCTCGTCTTTAGCCGCTATCGCCAGACGATGAAGGATTGTTCGCAGTGCGTGGTTCGCAATCGCGCGATTTGTGCGGGGCTATTGCCTGACGAGCTTGAGGTTCTTGGGCGCCTTGGACGCAAGCAGCTTGTGCAGCGCGGGCAGACTGTGGTTTGGGAGGGTGATGAATCGCTGATCGTCGCCAATGTTATCGAAGGCGTTCTCAAGGTTTCCATGAGCATGTCCGATGGCCGTGAGCAGATCGTTGGCGTTGTCTTTCCATCAGACTTTATTGGTCGACCTTTCGGCGAGGCGAGCCCCTATAGTGTTACCGCGCTTACGGACGCCGAGCTGTGTATCTTCACGCGGTCGGCCTTTGACATTTTCGCCCGGCAGCACCCGGAACTTGAGCACAAGCTCCTCCGTCGCACGCTCGAAGAGCTGGACCGCGCGCGCGAATGGATGCTCTTGCTCGGCAAGAAATCGGCGAGCGAGCGGATCGCGACCTTGCTTCTCGAAATGTCGACGCGTCTCGGCGAACAGGGGTGCCACACCGATTCTGGCGCTCTCAACCGGTTTGACCTGCCACTCGATCGGCAACAGATTGGCGACTTGCTGGGCCTGACCATCGAAACCGTCAGCCGTCAGATGACAAAGCTGAAAAGCGCGGGACTGATCGATTTGCCCGACCGGAAGCATGTCATCATCAATGATCGATCGCGGCTGAGCGATTTGGCGATGGCTGCGTAAGGCAGCGTTTCCCGTTGGCGGGTGAACGGAATGATAATTTGCCACATTGTTTGTAGTTTTTGATCGGAATCAAAACCTTTTGGATTGAGTCGGGTTAAGCCGCTTCATGTTCTGACAAAAGGAGTGGCGTTGCGATGGTGCATGTCTTCGAAAACCTGCGCGACGGAATTGCAGACAGGGTGAGAGCTACA
>JANLST010000348.1:0-1546 GCA_031362505.1 Sphingomonadales bacterium | reverse complement strand
GAGCAGCTTCAGCCGATCGGGTTCGCGCGCATCGATCCAGATGACCGGTTCGCCGCTTTCAAGGGCAGCCGCAATCGTATGACGCGTCCCGCCGACCGACCCGGGTGTGATGCCGTCCCAGATGGCGATCAGAAGGTCGGATTGTTCGATCATGATCCGCCCGGCCGCCGCGACCCGTTCGGAGCCGATGGTCGAGAATGCGGCAACCGCTTCGATATTGTCGGGTGAGCGAAGCGATGCGACGAACAGCTGCGCGACCGCCTCATCCTGCTCTGCCAGTTCAAAGCACAACGCCTTTGCCGCTAGGTTCCGGATATGAGCCGCCCTCGCACCGGTATCGGCGCAAAACGGGGCCCTGCCCTCGATCACGGCCAGCGCATCCTCCGCATTTGCCGGATGGGCATTGATCGCACTGTTCAGTGCCTGCCCGAACGGCAGCGGCGCCGTAACGTCCCACCCGCGGGCAAAGGCCTGTTCGACGGCCATAAGGTCTGCGCCATGCGCCAGCAGCGAATGGAGGCGGGTCGGTGCAATCGTATCGGTCTGCCGCGCGATGACGGCATCGATCGTATCGAAGACACGGCACAGGGCGGCATCGATTGCCGCAAAGTTCTGACTGAACACCGCATTGCTGTAACGATGCCCGGTGATCCCGATGCACAGTCGGGCCGATGGCAGCGCTATGGAGCCGGGCGTTCCGGCCGAGGTCGATGTCATCGGCCCTGCATAGCGTCACCGTCGACGGCGACAAGCCTTTCCCGCATCCGGCCATCATCATCATTCAACGGCGTGAATGAATTCCGTAGCGTCCATCATCAACATGCCGCGCACGGCGAACAGAAAGATGGACAAAGGCCTGTCGGGGAGGCAGCATTGTGGCGAATCCAAACGGACGGCCACAGGTCGCCAAAGCCTGGAGGGGATTGCAAAGTGGCTAAATTGAAACTCGTCGCAGCGACACTGCTGATGCTTGGAGCCAGTGGGCTGACAGGGTGCGGTACCAATGGCGGAAAGACGGCTCAGGTCGATGACGCGCGGTTGCTCGCCGCGAACGAGGATGGCGCCAACTGGATGTCCTATGGACGCACCTATGACGAGCAGCGCTTTTCGCCGCTGACCGATGTGAATGATGCCAATGTCGGGCAGCTCGGCCTCGAATGGTCCGCCGACATGGACACAGCACGCGGGCAGGAAGCGACGCCGATTGTCGTCGACGGCGTGATGTATGTCTCGACCGCGTGGAGCATGGTCAAGGCCTATGATGCCGCCACCGGCAAGCCGCTCTGGGCCTATGATCCCAAGGTGCCCCGTTCCAAGCTGGTCGATGTGTGCTGCGATGCGGTCAATCGCGGCGTCGCGGTCTATGAGGGCAAGGTCTATGTCGGGACACTCGACGGACGATTGATCGCGCTCAACGCCGATGATGGCAAGGTCATCTGGGACAAGCTTACGATCCCCGAAGGATCGCACATGGCGATCACCGGCGCACCGCGCATCGTCAAGGGCAAGGTGCTGATCGGCAGCGCTGGCGCCGAATATATCACCC
>JANLST010000337.1:0-3482 GCA_031362505.1 Sphingomonadales bacterium | reverse complement strand
GTCTCGTTCGATCGCGGCCTTTTCATTGACCTTGCATGTCAGGCACCAGTCGGCGGTGAAATAGAGGAACACTGGTTTGCCAGCGGTCCGCAGCGTAGCAAGGCGGCTTTCCGAAAAGGGTTCGGTTCCGGCGATTGCGCTATGGCTTGGTGCGAGCGTGAAGAGGAATGGCATCGCGACTGCCGTTCCGGCCGAAAGCGCTGCAAAGCTGATAAGCATGACAAGCCCGAGTGGCTGGCGCCGTCCAGCGATCCAGCCGAGCACCCCAACGAGCACCGTTCCCGTCAGCCCGATCTTGAGGCCAGTGAAGCCTGTCTGGCGCCAGAGCAACCAAAGTAACGCAGCGACGGTGAGTGCCATCGGGATGGCCAGGACGCGCTGGAACGTTGCCATCCAGGCGCCGGGCTTCGGCATCATCCGGCGCAACGCAGGGACAAACCCGAGCCCCAGAAACGGCAAAGCAAGGCCAAGGCCGAGACCGGCAAAAATGGCGAGCGCGGCTGTCGTCGGAAGGACGAGCGCGGCGCCTAGTGCGGCTGCCATGAAGGGCCCGGTGCACGGCGTCGCGACGAAAGCGGCCAGTACGCCCGTCCAGAAGGCACCGGTGCTGCCGCCTCTGCCGGCAAGGGCATCGCCGCCGCCAAAGCTTCGAAGGTGAAATAGACCGACAAGGTTCAGTGTGATCGCCGTCGCCAACAGGACGAGGAAAAGAATGACACGCGGATTCTGCAACTGGAATGCCCAGCCGACCTGTGTTCCAGCAGCCCGCAGCGCAAGAAGGCCGCCGCCGAGCGCAAGGCAGGTGGCGATGGCACCGCCTGCATAGGCAAGTGCTTCGCGTCTGGCCTCACCCTCATCGATCGTCCCTGCTCGTGCAAGGCTGATTGCCTTGAGACTGATAACGGGAAAGACGCAGGGCATGATGTTGAGGATCAGCCCGCCAAGGATTGCGCCGCCCAGCGCGAGCAGCAGCGTCAAGACGCCGGAATCGCTGCCGCCTTTGGCGACCGTTCCGGGCGTCGCGGAAACTTCGAGACCCTCGCCCTTGCCAATCGAAACCACGCCTTCGAGCGTTTTAGGGCTGACAAAGCCATATCCGGCCTTGCTCGCTTCGATCACGAGCATGTCACCGTTCCGGCTGACCTTTTGTGGGGCCGCGTAGTTCAGGCCATTTTCGCTGATCGCATAGAACCAGGCGTCGGTCACCGGCCGGCCGGCAGGGTAGGGTATGCCAATGCGGATGGTCGATCCGTCGATCTGGAAATGGGCCTGACTGCCAAGCGGGCGTGGCAGTTTCATGCCCCACATATCGAACCGGGCGCGGTCGGCCCGTGTCACGAGGCCGTCGCCAGCAATAAGGTCCAGCGCCAGTTCATCATGTTCGGGCACGCAAATCTGGTCAGTGCAGGCCAGCCGGTCGATTGTCAGGCGGATCGGGAGCTTCGTCCCTTTTGCCAGTCCGGTCGGGATGTTGAGCTTCACCAGCAATGCATGTTCGGCATTGTAAACATGGTTCATCAGATCAGCAATGATGAGCCGTTCGGGTACCGGATAGCGCGGTGCGCTGACGGTTGTACCGGCGGGCAAATGCCAGTCGAGCCGGGCGGACAAGCCTGCATCGCCGGGGTTCTGCCAATAGCCATGCCAGCCGGGTTGGGGCTGCATGCGGATTGCTATTGCTACAGTACCACCGGGAATTGGAGAGGCGCTCTCGGCGACAAGCGAGGCTTTGATATGGTTCTGTGCCAATGCCGGCGACACAAATGCGCCGAGCATTGTCATCACTGTGATCAGGCCTAAACAGAGCCAGCGCATCAAAAATCCTTGTTGCATGCTTTCGGGGGCTATACCCTTTTTCGGTTGAACATGAAGTGGAGTTACAGGTGAGGAAAATCCTTTTGGCTGGCGCTGCGCTGGCGTTGTCATCGACATGTGCCCCGGCTCAAGTGCCGCAAAGGCCAAAGCTGATCGTTGCGATTGCGGTTGATCAGTTTTCCGCAGACCTGTTCAACGAATATCGGGCACGTGTGACCGGCGGGCTCAAGCGGCTGTCGAATGGTGTCGTCTTCGCGCGCGGCCATCAGAGCCATGCAGCGACTGAAACATGCCCCGGTCATTCGACGATCCTGACGGGTGCACGTCCTGCACGCACAGGGATCATCGCCAATGACTGGCAGAACCCAAACGCACCGCGCGCCGATGCGGGTGGCAAGCCAAGCTACGAGGTCTATTGTGCCGAGGATGAAACCCTGCCCGGCAGCAATTCGGGGAACTACACGGTTTCGCCCAAACACCTGAAAGTGCCGACACTTGGCGACCGGATGAAGATCGCCATGCCGGGCACGCGGGTCGTCGCTGTATCTGGGAAGGATCGCGCGGCGGTGATGATGGGCGGTCACAATGCCGATCTCGAAATCTGGTGGGATGGCAAGGCATTTACCACCTACAAGGCCAACATCGCTGCACTGCCGATGGCGCTTCTGGCCATCAATGGCCGCGCGACCGCTTCGGTCGCGAAACCAGTAGCGTTCAAATTGCCGTCGTCCTGCGCCGGCCTTTCGCGTGACGTCGCGATTTCTCCCAAGATGACCATCGGAACCTTGCAGATGCGCAAGCCGGGCGATGAGCGCGGTTGGCGTGCGACGCCGACATTTGACGAAATGACTCTCGATGCAGCGCTTGCTGCATTTGACGCATTGAAGCTCGGGCGCGGAACAGGAACCGATGTGCTGGCGGTCAGCTTCTCTGCGACCGACTATACAGGGCATCGCTTTGGCACTGAAGGCGCCGAAATGTGCACCCAGATTCTGGCGCTTGACGCCACGCTCGGGCGGTTCTTTGCTGCGCTCGACAAAGCGAAAATGCCCTATGCCGTCGTATTGACCGCCGATCATGGTGGGCATGATGCTCCTGAGCGAAACCGTCAGGATGCATTGCCTGCCGCCGAGCGGGCTGACGTTATGCTGTCGGCGGGAGCGGTGGGGACAAAGATTGCGGCTCAATTCCAGCTGTCGGGAAGCGCGCTCATTGGTCGTGGAAATTTCGGGGACATGTATTTGTCGGCCAGTATCCCGACCGAGAAACGCCGGGCGGTGCTCGACGCTTCGATCGCAAGCTATCGTGCGCACCCACAAGTCGCCGCTGTGTTCAGCGCAGCGGACATTGCTGCGGCCCCGGCACCGCAGCCGCCGGTTGACGAATGGTCGCTGCTCGATCGCGTCAAGGCGAGCTATGATCCGGAGCGGTCGGGTGACTTCATCGTCCTGCTCAAGCCATTCGTCACGCCGATTCCCGAAGCACTTGCCGCGTCCGGATTTGTCGCCACCCATGGCTCGCCCTGGGGATATGACCGCCGGGTTCCGATCCTTTTCTGGTGGAAGGGGATGACCGGTTTCGAGCAGCCCAACGCCATTGAGACGGTCGATATCATGCCGACGTTGGCAAGCCTGATCGGGCTTGGCGTGCCGGCGAGTGAAATTGAC
>JANLST010000334.1:0-3232 GCA_031362505.1 Sphingomonadales bacterium | reverse complement strand
GAAACGATCTTCGGCGTCGACATGGACAAGCGTGATGCCGTAGTGTTCACGAAACAGAGTGACGACCTGCTCGGCTTCTCCCAGCCGCATCAGCCCGTGATCGACAAAGACGCAGGTCAGTTGGTCTCCAATCGCTTCGTGGATCAGGACAGCGGCCACTGCCGAGTCAACACCGCCCGACAATCCGCAAATAACCCGACCATCGCCAACCTGAGCGCGAATATCGGCAATCTTGGAGTCGCGGAATCCGGCCATTGTCCAATCGCCTGCGAGCCCGCAAACCTTATGGACAAAATTTGACAGCAGCTTGGCCCCATCGGGCGTATGAACGACTTCAGGATGGAACATCACGCCGAAAAACTTTCGTGTTTCGTCCGCAGTGATTGCAAATGGCGCACCGTCCGACACGGCGACTGGTGCAAACCCATAAGGCAAATCCGTTACGCGGTCACCATGGCTCATCCAGACAGTCGGTCGGTCTCCAATCGCCCACACGCCATCGAACAGCGAGCAGGGTGCTTTGATCTCGATTTCTGCGCGACCGAATTCGCGATTGTCATGGCTCGGGACGACGGTGCCGCCAAGTTGCTCGCACATTGTCTGCTGGCCGTAGCAAATCGCAAGGATCGGGATTCCGGCGGTAAAGAAATGCTCAGGTGCGCGCGGACTATTGGCGTCTGCGACGGAGGCGGGCCCGCCGGCAAGGATGATCCCCTTTGGTTGCATTCGCGCAAACGCGTCGGCGGCGGTATTGAACGGGGCTATTTCACTATAGACCCCCGCCTCACGCACGCGTCGTGCGATAAGCTGGGTCACTTGGCTGCCAAAATCGACAATCAGTATGGAGTCTGTTGGGTGCAGTGTCATGGCAGGCCGTTAATGTTGGGCTGCTGCCCTGTCCAGTGGTTCAGGGGCGACTATTTGTCTTCCCAACGCACCACATCGTCTTCGGCAATACCGAGCGCAGCGGCCTTTCCGCCAGCGAGCTCCAGAACTGCGGCAACAGGTTCACCTGAATCCACGGGCTCAAGCGAATAGGGGACGGTTTCCGCAGCGATGCGGGCTATGGTGCCGTCAGCGCGGATGAAGATCATATCGAGCGGAATCACGGTATTCTTCATCCAGAAACTCGCGCCCCGCGGTGGCTTCATTGGAAATATCATGCCGCCGTCATCCGGCAGCGATTCACGAAACATCAGGCCCCGCGCTTGTTCTGCCTCGGTTCGCGCAACTTCGACCCGAAATTTTTGCACCTTCGTGGACGTCTTGATCGTAAGTGAGACGACTGCACCTTGCGCATGGGCTTCGCCCATCATTGGTGCGCCCTTGCACGCTACAACCCCGACCAACATCAACGCAACACACCCCAACCGGGCCACCATCTTCATTATTTCGTCACCTCGACTGCCAGCAGCCCCTTGCCGCTTTCCGTGATCCGGGCGTTCAGCCGATCTTCGGTCTCAATGTCAATGATTCCAGCGCGTCTCAGCGTTTCCATATGAACGAAGATATCGGCTTCGTCATCGATGCGGTTCAAAAAGCCGTACCCTTTCAGACGATTGAACCATTTGACCACGACGGGTTCCAGCGGTCCTGCGTCTTCACTCTGTCCGGCGTCATTGTGTTCATTACGATGCGATGGACGCAGATCAAAATCGACTCCGGTCGCAGACGTGAGATCAAAGCTGACAACGCGTGTCGCCTGCAACCCGCGATTGCGAACCACCGCTTCACAGATGACAGTTGCGCCTTCTGGTAACATACGGCGTCCATGTTCACGCAAGACCGAGAAATGAATGAGAATATCAGCCGTGCCATCATCCGGGATCACAAAGCCAAAGCCCCGCGTTGCATCAAACCACTTGATCCGGCCACGATAGCTTTCTGTGGGCAGCGCATTCAATGCACTGTCCGCTTCAGATGACTGGGCGTGGCCTGTTTCTTTTATTTCAGACTCACTGTTTTCGACCCAAGGCGCGCTAGCGTGCCGCGCTCCTTCCATATTCCTCTGCCCCTCGCTGAAAGAACCTCACCAATATGAACCGAGCGGCGAAAGAAGACAAGGTTTTCCAGATATTTGGTAAACATCAATTACCGGCAAAGTTTCCGTCAACGGAATCGATCTCAAGGATTTTCCTCACAATATCATAGCTGTGCCCTGCACGAACAAAGGCAGCCACTGCCCGACTTCGAACCTTCGCGTCGTCCAGCGGCGGGCCAAATGGCCCCAACCGCTTGCGCCGCGCGAATATCATTGCGGCCTGATAGGCCGAGTCGGTGTCGATTCGCGATGCAGATGCGGCTTTTTCGGCCGAAATACCTGCATGTCGCAGGGCGATGTTGAGCCGGCTAGCGCCATAGCCGCGCTTGAGTAGGGAGGAAACGCGAGCAGCGGCAAATTGATCATCGTCGACATAGCCCAGGCGGGCGAACTCGCTGACCATTGCCTGCAAATCGGGGCGCGGCGCAGAATCATCCCAGCCGCGTTCTCGCAATTTTCGTTCGAGATATTGTTTGAGGCGCGCTTGAGTCGTGGCGTATCGACCGACATAATGCACGGCCAACCCCCGAAATGTCGCCGGATCGAGGTGTGGGCGGGGCCGTTTGGACCGAAAGGCTTGCTGTTCGCCGCTCATGCTGTCAAAATTGTGCCATAGTCGGCACTGATGGAAAAGACCGGCACGCTGTACCGTGCAGAATAATGGGATGGGCCACTGGATTTGACGCCAACCGCAACGCAGGACTCGCACCCCCGAAGGTTTTCGGATTTCGAAACCGTGGGCGAAGCGCTCGACTATGCGGCAAACGGCCTGCGCGGACTGAATTTCCATGATCCGCGAGGCCAAATCGCCCGGCCTTATCCGTATTCCGAACTGCGCCAGGATGCTTTGAAGGCCGCTTATCGCCTGATTGCGGAAGGCGTACGTCCGCAAGACAGGGTTGCATTGATTGCGGAAACCGGAGCGGAATTCGCCGCCCTTTTCTTTGGCTGTATCTATGCTGGAGCCTGGCCGGTGCCTTTGCCGCTTCCCACCTCATTTGGTGGCCGGGATTCCTACATCGACCAACTTGCGGTCCAAATGAAGAGCGCCGATCCGAAACTGCTTTTCTACCCATCCGAGCTTGACACAATGGCCGGGGATGCGGCGCGCAGTTGCGGTGTGAAAGGGATAGACTGGGAAGGTTTCGCAGATCGCCCCGCCAGCGAAGCTATACTCCCCGTGGCCCAGCC
>JANLST010000325.1:0-19285 GCA_031362505.1 Sphingomonadales bacterium | reverse complement strand
GCGCCCAATAAAACTTGTCCGGGACAACACCAATGTTCCCTTCCTCTCGTATCGCTGGTGGGCGATGGGCCTATCGATCTTGCTGCTCGTCGGTTCGGTGGCGCTTGTTGCTGTCAGGGGTCTCAACCTTGGAGTCGACTTCTCCGGCGGTCAGCAATTTCGTGTTACCTTTGCGGCGCCTGCCCAGGTTGAGGATTTGCGTACGCGGGTAAGCAATCTCGGCCTAGGAGAAGCCTCTGTCCAGCAATTTGCGGATGAGGCAAAAGTCGCGATCCGCATGCATTTGCCCGAAGACGACAAGGAAGCCACAGACGCAGCGGTCAAGACCGTCCGCAATGCAATAACGGCGAAATACCCCGACGCACGCTTCGACAACGTTGAAGCGGTTTCAGGCAAGGTTTCCGCCGAATTGTTGCGCACCGGGGCCATCGCCCTGACTCTCGCGATGCTGGGGATCGCGTTTTACATCTGGTTCCGCTTCGAATGGCAGTTCGGCGTCGGGGCCCTATTCACACTGTTCCACGACGTTGTCCTGACCTTCGGCTTCTTTTCGCTGACGCAACTGGAGTTCGACCTGAATGTCGTCGCCGCGATCCTGACGATCATCGGCTATTCGCTCAACGACACGATCGTGGTGTATGACCGGATTCGAGAAGACCTGAAAAAGTGGCGCAAGATGGAGATCGAACCGCTGCTCAACATGTCGGTCAACGAAACCCTCTCACGCACAATCGTGACATCGCTCTCGCTGATCCTGACCTTGACGATCCTGTTGGTACTGGGGCCGGATGTCAGCTTCGGCTTTACCGCAGCCATGCTCCTCGGCATCGTGATCGGAACCTTCTCTTCGATCTATGTCTCGGCACCGATGCTGATCTGGCTCAAGGTTGGCCCGAACAGCTTCATCCCTGCCATACCGATCGGCGTGAATGAGCGGACTGCAAAGCCCGAAGGCTTCATCAAATAAGCGATGCAAGATGCGCATAGAGAGCGCTGGTATTGGCTTCCCAAGTGAAACGCTCTGCAATTTTGCGGACAGCCAACGGGTCGCGCGGATGGTCTAGAAGATCACGAATCGCGTTGGTGATCGCGCCGGGTTCGGCCGACACGAGATGGCCTGCAACCAGACTTTCGACAACTTCGCGCGCGCCGCCGACATCGGTGATGACAAGCGGCGTACCACAAGCCAGCGCCTCGAGCCAGACATTGGCCAGCCCTTCGGACACGGACGGCAAAGCCATTGCGTCAGCCGTCCCCATCCATCCAGCCAGTTCCGCATGCCCGATCGAGCCGGTAAAGCGGACGCGATCGGCCAACCCAAGAGCTGCGACCCGCTTTTCATAGGCCGCTCGCTCCGGCCCGTTGCCGATCAGCACCAGAACCGCATCGGGCACGTCTGCAAGCGCTTCGATCAACAGCCCCTGCCCCTTGCGCGTGCTGAGCGTTCCCGCCGAGACAATCAGTGGCCCGGCGATTCCCAGCGCGGACTTGGACGCTTTTCGGTCAACAGGCCTGAAAAGGTCAAGATCGACACCAGTATGATGCACGAGGATGCGATCACCCGGCATACCCATCGCAACCATGTCTGCCTTGAGCGATGAGGAGACCGCGAGGACCCCGTCTGCCTCTATTCCGGCGGATATCACCTGGCGACGCGTTGCCGGTTGTTGTCCCCAGAAATGGATGTCGCTACCGCGCGCCTTGATCGAAACCGGCACGCCGAGCGCCTTGCCAAGGGTCACCGCTGCGGGTCCGTCCGGAAAGAAGAACTGGGCGTCAATGACGTCGAACGGGAATTCATCGCGCAATCGTCTCAGCCTTGGCAGCAATGCCCTTGCCAGCATCGCCGGATCAAAACGGCCTGCTGTGCCCGGAGCATGCTGAAAACGGGGCCGATATGTGTCCAGCCCATTCCAGACTTCGCGTTCCGGCAAGCTGGACAAGGGCGGATATTTTGCAAGGCGGGAGAGTGGCCAAGGTGGCAAACCGATCGGCGCCATGACGCGTAATTCGACATCTTGATGAGCTGCCAGGCCAAGCGTCTGACGCTCGACAAACGGCCCGAATCGAGGGCGCGATGCATCTGGAAACAGCGTGGAAAGTGTCAGTACACGCAGCATCAGGCGAGCGTAAACGGACGCGGGCTGGCGAAGAGGACATCGCTACCGGGATCGATTGAAACGTTGGCTGACCCTTCAATCATCCAACATTGGCCTGCAACGAACGGCGACCCGTCCAGCTGACCTGAGCCGATCACGGGAATCAGCCAGCCGTCCCCTTCAAGTTGCAGTTCTCGCACACCACTCCATGCCCAGCGCTCCAGGATGAATTTCTCGGTTGACGCCAGCACGTGACGTCCAGGTGTGAGTTCCCCACCTAAATTGGGCACGATAAAGGGGACAGGGTCAGACACGGACACGCCGTCCTCAAGGTGCAGTTCACGCGGGCGACCATAATCATAAAGGCGGTACGTCAGATCGACATTTTGCTGGACTTCGATCAGCGTGATCCCGGCACCGATTGCATGAATCGTGTTGGCCGGCGAATAAATGACGTCTCCGGCTGCAACCGACTTCCAATCGACAAGCGCCTCGATACTGCCATCGAGCGCGGCGGCATGGAGGTCTTCGCGCGACAGGGGCCGAACCGTGCCAAGGGCGATCTTGGAATCCGGCGCCGCATCAAGCACCACCCAAGCTTCATCCTTGCCGCGCGCAAACCCCTTTGCCCGCGCTTGGGCGTCATTTGGGTGAACCTGGATCGAAAGCTTCGCGCTGGTGAACAGATATTTGACCAGCAATTCGGGGTCGCAATCGGCTGGAGCATCAAACCAGATCTCGCCCACGGGCATCCCTCCCGGCGCGGGATCGGCGAATCCTGGCCAGAGCGTGTGCCTGCCCCAGGGCTTTTCGACGCGGATGGTTGAGAGTCGCGCGGAAACCATGCGACAGGCCATATCGGAAAAGGGTTAAACAACACAATCTCGGCGCTTGGCGAAGTGAAGAACAAAAGCTAAGACGCTCGCCCATGCGTATTATCCCTTCAAAGTCCGTCGCCTTGATCGCAGCTCTTGTGGTCATCGTTCCCCTGTCCGGTTGTGCTCGCAGCGGCCCCAAACGCGATACGTCCTATGTCGCCCGCGATGTGGACACGCTGTACACAACTGCCAAGGACCGGCTGGACCGCGGCCAGTTCAAACTGGCGGCCCTGCTGTTCGACGAAACTGAACGCCAACATCCCTATTCGGTATGGGCACGGCGCGCGCAGCTTATGAGTGCGTTTAGCTATTATATGGCAAAGGATTTCACCGAATCGACCAATTCGGCGCAGCGTTTTCTTTCCATTCACCCTGGCAACCGCGACGCGCCCTATGCCTACTATCTGATCGCTCTCAACTATTACGAGCAGATCACCGATGTGACGCGCGACCAGCGTATTACCCAGCAGGCGCTGGATGCTATGGGCGAGTTGATCCGGCGCTATCCCGGTACCCGTTATGCCGCCGACGCGCGCCTGAAGGTCGACCTCATCCGCGATCACCTTGCCGGCAAGGAAATGGAAATTGGCCGTTTCTATGAACGTCGCGCACTTTGGCTTGCCGCCGTGATCCGCTTCCGCACCGTTGTGGACAAGTATGACAGCACGAGCCACACGCCCGAAGCCCTGATGCGGCTGACCGAGGCCTATCTGGCGCTCGGCATTCCTGAAGAGGCCAAGAAGGCAGCCGCCGTGCTCGGCACCAATTATCCCGGCAGCAAATGGTATGAACGGGCCTATCAATTGATGCAGAAGCATCCCGCCTGAGGGCTGCAATCCCATGTTGACCCGCCTGTCGATCCGCGATGTTGTGCTGATCGAGGCGCTTGACCTTGATTTTGGTACAGGCCTGGGCGTCCTGACCGGGGACACCGGCGCGGGCAAGTCGATCCTGCTCGATGCGCTGGGGCTGGCTTTGGGTGATCGCGCCGATAGCGGGCTGGTGCGGCAAGGGGTTGCGCAGGCCAGCGTCACGGCCAGTTTCGATCCCTCCACGCAAGCAGCAGCGCTATTGTCGATGAACGACCTTATCCTTGGCTTTGGCGAGGAATTGATCGTGAGGCGCACCGTAAAGGCCGACGGCGGCAGCCGGGCCTTCGTTAATGACCAACCGGTCTCTGCGGCGCTCCTGCGCGAACTGGGCGGGATGCTGGTCGAAATCCACGGCCAGCATGACGATCGCGGGCTGATCAATCCACGCGGCCATCGCGCCCTGCTCGACAGTTTTGCCCGCGCTGATACCGCGCAGGTCGCCGCCGCCCATGATGGAATGCGCGCAGCGGCGGCGGCGCTCGAAACCGCGCGCACGGCACTTGCCGATGCCGAGCGGGATCGCGAATGGCTCGAACATTCGGTCGCAGAACTGCGGGCATTTGCGCCCGAACCCGGCGAAGAAGCCGAACTCGCCGAACGCCGCGCCACAATGCAGCGTGGTGAAAAGATTGCCGACGAGCTCAGCCAGATCAGCGACCTGATCGAAAGCAGTGAAGGCGGCCTTTCAAAGCTGCGACAGGCCGCGCGTATTCTCGACCGGATTGCGGGCGATCATCCCACCCTTGCTGAAGCGCTGGTCGCGGTCGACGGGGCGATCAACGAAGGTTCGGTCGCCGAGGATCGCCTTCGCGATGCGGCGCGTGCCCTGGCCTACGACCCCGCTGCGCTTGAGGCCGACGAAGCGCGACTGTTCGAACTGCGCGGGCTGGCGCGCAAGCATCGTGTCCAGCCCGACGATCTTGCCGCACTGGCCGGGGAATTGGCGGAACGTTTTGATGCAATTGAGGCGGGGAGCGAAGGGCTTGCCCGGCTTGAGTCTGCCCTTTGTGCCGCGCGCGACTCCTTTCGCAAAACTGCGACGGCACTTAGCGAACAACGTATTGCGGCAGCGACAAAGCTCGATGCAGCCGTTGCCGCAGAGCTCGCACCGCTGAAACTCGATTCCGCCCGCTTCAAGACCGTCGTCGTCCCGCTTGCCGAGACGCAATGGGGCCCGCACGGCATGGACCGCGTCGAATTCGAAGTCTCGACCAACCCGGGCGCGCCCTTCGGCCCGCTGATCAAGATCGCCAGCGGGGGGGAGCTTTCACGCTTCATTCTCGCCATGAAGGTCGCACTCGCCGAACAGGGCGCAGCCGCAACGATGATCTTCGACGAAATCGACCGCGGCGTCGGCGGCGCGGTGGCGTCGGCCATCGGAGACCGCCTGTCCCGATTGGCCGAGGGCGCGCAGGTCATCGTCGTGACCCACAGCCCGCAGGTCGCAGCCCGCGGAGACACGCACCTGCTGATCGCCAAATCCTCCGACGGCACCGTCACCCGCACCGGTGTCCGCGCGCTGGACGAGGGGCAGCGGAGAGAGGAAATCGCGCGGATGCTTTCGGGAGCAGAGGTGACGGATGAGGCGCGGGCGCAGGCCGGGCGGTTGCTGGAGGTGGTGTGACTGAAGCCGAAGCCGCCGTCGAACTGGAACGTCTTGCGCGCGAGATCGCTTATCATTCTGCGCGCTATCATACGGAGGATGCGCCTGAGATCAGCGATGCGGATTATGACGGACTTGTCCGGCGCAACACTGAACTCGAAGCCGCTTTCCCGCACCTCGTCCGCGAGGACTCTCCCTCGAAGCTGGTCGGGGCCGCGCCGGCCTCGCACCTCTCGAAAGTCGCTCATGCCAAGCCGATGCTCAGCCTCGACAATGCGTTCGACGCGGAGGAAGTGGCGGACTTTGTCGGGCGGGTGCGGCGGTTTCTGAATCTGGCCGAGGATGTGCCGGTCGCGCTGACGGCGGAACCCAAGATCGACGGCTTGTCCTGTTCGCTGCGCTACGAAAATGGACGGCTGGTGCTGGCCGCCACGCGCGGTGACGGGACAGTTGGGGAGGATGTGACCGCCAATGTGCGAACGATTGCGGATATTCCTCAAATGCTGAAGGGCGATGCGCCTGACATCTTCGAAATCCGCGGCGAGATCTATATGTCAAAGGCGGATTTTGCTGCCCTCAATGTTGCGCAGCAAAAGATCGATGGAAAATTGTTTGCCAATCCCCGCAACGCTGCAGCGGGATCGCTTCGACAAAAGGATGCGAGCGTCACTGAATCCCGTCCACTGGGCTTTCTGGCTCATGGCTGGGGCGAAGCCTCGGCGCTTCCGGCAGAGACACAGGCAGGTGTTATGGCGGCGATTGCGGCTTGGGGACTGCCAGTCGATGTGCGCTTCGTAGTGACCGACACGGTTGATGCGACGCTTTCCCACTATGCGGCCATCGAAGCCGCCCGCTCCGACCTGCCGTTCGATATTGACGGCGTGGTTTACAAGGTCAACCGGCTCGACTGGCAGGCGCGGCTGGGCTTTGTTGCCAAAGCGCCGCGCTGGGCGATTGCGCACAAATTCCCGGCAGAGAAGGCGCAGACGACCCTGCTTTCGATCGACATTCAGGTCGGGCGCACCGGCAAGCTGACCCCGGTGGGCCGCCTCCAGCCGGTGACGGTCGGCGGCGTGGTCGTTTCCAACGTCACGCTCCACAATCGCGACGAGATTGGCCGGCTCGGCGTCCGTCCCGGAGACCGGGTGGTGGTGCAGCGCGCGGGCGACGTGATTCCGCAGATCGTGGAGAATTTGACCCGCGACGAGGAGCGGCCAACGTTCGTCTTTCCCGAAACCTGCCCCGAATGCGGATCGGAGGCGATCGCGGCGGACGGTGAAGTCGATGTGCGCTGCACGGGTGGCCTCATCTGCCCAGCACAGCGTATCGAGCGGCTCAAGCATTTCGTCTCTCGCCCTGCGCTCGATATCGAAGGACTGGGCGAAAAGACCATTGAGGAATTTTTCGGGCTGGGTTGGCTTCAAAGCCCCGCCGACATCTTCCGCCTGCACGCCCATCGCGACGAAATCCTGACGCGCGAAGGCTGGAAGGAAAAATCGGTCGCCAACATGCTCGCCGCCATAGAGGGCAAGCGCGCGCCAGATCCCGGACGGTTCCTCTTCGGGCTAGGCATCCGGCATATTGGCGCTGTGACGGCGCGCGATCTGGTCAAGGCTTTCGGGACAGTTCAAGCTGTTGCCGAAACTGCCCGGCATGAAGACGCATTGGCCGAACTGACTGCGGTCGAAGGCATAGGGCCGATCGTGGCGCAGGCTGTCGTCGCGTTCTTTCACGAACCGCACAATCGCGACGCTTGGGACGATCTCCTGTCGGAAGTCTCGCCACTCGCCTATGTCTCGAACATCCGCGCATCGGCGGTCAGCGGAAAGACGGTGGTCTTTACCGGCAGCCTCGAAACGATGAGCCGCGACGAGGCCAAGGCGCAGGCCGAGGCATTGGGCGCGAAGACCGCGGGATCGGTGTCTGCGAAGACCGATCTGGTCGTCGCAGGCCCGGGGGCTGGCTCAAAGCTCAAGAAGGCGGCGGAACTGGGGATCGAAGTGATAGACGAGGCCGGGTGGGCGGCCATTGTAGCGGGGGCAGCATGAGCAAAAAACAGGGTTTCCTTGAAAGACTACAACACGATCTGGAAGCTCCGATTGAAGTGCGCGGCTTCGGCAGCGGTTGGTTTTCGGGCTTTTTCGCTTTGCTATTCGCGATCATAGGCTGCGGCCTGGTCGTGGCGCTGCGCTATCCGGAATATTTCGCGACGCCCGAACTGCAGGCGGTCAAGAACTGGAGTGGCTTTCGCGTCTTCGTCCACCTCGTTCTGCTCGCCTCTTACGGCCTTGCACTGCTGAGCCTGTTGCTGCGCCCGCGCAAGGCGATGGGTTTTAGCGCGTTGGGTATCGGTATCGTCGCCGCGTTGCTGGGTGGGGCCAACGTCCAACCGGCCGAGGCACATGACTGGGGCATTTTCTTCGGGTTGGATTTCTTCATGGTCAACCTGCTGGTGACAGGCCTGATGTTTGCACCGATCGAGCGGATTTTCCCGCATCGTCAAGAGCAGCGTCTGTTCCGGATCGAATGGCGCGAGGACCTGTTCTACTATCTCATTAGCTCGATGCTGGTGCAGATCTTCACGTTCCTCGCGCTCGCCCCTTCCACGATCATCAATGCGAATACGAGCAATTGGGAGGCGTTCCGCGCGAGCGTTGCGTCGTTGCCTTGGGCGGTGCAGTTCCTGCTGGTCATCCTCCTCTCAGATCTGTTCCAATATTGGTACCACCGCATTTTCCACCGCGTGCCCTTTCTCTGGGGATTCCATGCAGTCCACCATTCGGCCAAGGCGATGGACTGGCTCGCGGGCGCACGAATGCATTTCGTCGAGATCGTCCTGCTGCGGGGAGTGACGTCGCTGCCGATGTTTACGCTGGGGTTCAGCCCGTCAGTGATGCAGGCCTATGTCGCGTTCGTGTACATCTATTCGTCGCTGCTCCACGCCAATCTGAGGGGTGATTTCGACCAGCTTGGACATTGGGTGGCGACTCCGCGATTCCATCATTGGCATCATGGACTTGAGAAAGAGGCCGTAGATGTGAATTTCGCGATCCACCTTCCGTTCCTGGACAAGCTGTTTGGCACTTTCTACCTGCCCCCGGGAAAATGGCCGGATAATTACGGGGTGCCCGAGGATGTACCCAGCGGCTATTGGGCGCAGATGCGCTATCCTTTCATGAGGAAGCAATCGGGTTGACCAGTTCGGGATGTCGCCCGGTCAGGCCGGTGGATCAATTTTCTTGGCGGTCGTCAGCGCAAAAATTGACTTGCCAGCATTCTCGCTCATTATGGAAAAAAAGTGATTGGACGCGACTATGGCAAAAAAAGGGGTTGATCTGGGCAGTGGCGAGGATGCCAATGTTGCGCTCAATCCGATCGTAGGCTTGGCTCGCGAAGACCTTCTCGGCGCTGTGAGTGTGATGCTGCGCGAAACGGCGTCAAAGCCGGCAACGACAATCAAGCATGCGCGGATGTTCACCAACGATGTGGTGAAGATCCTGACCAACAAATCCGAAATCGCGCCGGGCCCCAAGGACAAGCGATTCCTGGATGCCGCATGGAGCAAGAATCCGTTCTATCGGATGGGAATGCAGTATTATCTTGCCGCACAGCATAGCGTGGAGCGCTGGATTGCCGATCTCGACCTTGATGAGCTTGAGCGTGCACGTGCCAATTTCGTTTCAGGCATGATCATCGATTCACTGGCACCCACCAACACGCTTGCCGGAAACCCTTCGGCAATCAAGAAGGCAGTTGAAACCGGCGGCGGATCGCTGATCCGCGGATTGAAAAATGCCTATAATGACATGGTGCACAATGATGGCATCGTGAGCCAGGTCGATTCACGGCCGTTCAAGATTGGCGAGAATATCGCAACATCACCGGGCGCCGTCGTCTACCGAAACGAGAATATGGAACTGATCCAGTATCAGCCATCAACCGAACAGGTCCATGAAATCCCGCTGCTGATCATCCCACCGCAGATCAACAAGGCCTATATCAACGACCTGACGCCCGAGAAGAGCATTATCCGTTATGAGCTTGCCCATGGCATCCAGCCATTCCTGATCAGCTGGCGTAATCCGCAGGTCGAGCATCGTGATTGGGGGCTGGACGATTATGTTGAGGCGATCATGAAGGCGCTGGATATCATCGCCGATGTGGCCGGTTCAAAGAAGATCAATGTTGCTGGCGCTTGTTCCGGCGGGATCACAACCGCCACGCTGCTTTCGCGTCTCAAGGCTATGAACGACAATCGCATCAATTCGGCAACCTTGATGGTCTGCGTGCTCCACCCGCAGCGCAATGACAGTGAGGCCGGGGCACTGGTTTCCGAACATGGCATCAAGCTGGCGCGCGAACGTTCGGCCAAGAAAGGAATATTGGAGGGCTCTTCGCTGGCACGAACCTTTGCCTGGCTCCGCCCGAATGACCTGGTGTGGAATTATGTCATCAACAATTACCTGCATGGCGAAGACCCGCCCGCTTTCGACATCCTTTTCTGGAACAATGATTCGACAAATCTGACTGCGGCACTCCATTCGGACTATCTCAGGGTGTACGAAGAACAGCCCTTTGCAAAGCCTGCCACCTCTGAAATTGCTGGCCATTCGGTTGATCTTACCAAGGTCGATTGCGATCTTTTCATCATGGCGGGCGTGACCGATCACATCACGCCATGGAAGGCCTGTTACCGATCAACCCAGCTGTTCGGTTCAAGAAATATCGAGTTTGTCTTGTCTCATTCCGGGCATATTCAGGCAATTCTCAATCCGCCGGGAAACCCCAAGGCAAAATTCTACCGTGCCAGCGGGGCGATGCCGAAGACACCGGAAAAATGGCTGTCCGGAGCCGAAGAGACCGCAGGCAGTTGGTGGCCTTATTGGATGAAATGGTTGCAGGATCGCTCTGGAAAACAGGTCCCTGCACCAAAAATATTAGGGAATAAATCCTATAAGCCGGTTGGACCAGCCCCGGGTGACTATGCCCTTGGTTAAGTCAGGACAATCGATGACGAAGATCGTCTCGCCTCAGATTTCGATGCAAACCATCGACGGGAGAACTGTGCGGGTTGCGCGGTGGACGAACGAAAAAAGTGACCAGTTTCCGCTGCTTTTCTTCAACGGCATCGGTGCGAACCTCGAATTGATCGCCCCGCTCGCTGAAAAAATGCCCGAGCGCGATTTCGTGACCTTTGATATGCCCGGTGTCGGCGGATCACCCGACCCCGCGGTTCCGTATCGCCCTTGGATGATGGCGCGGATCGCCGATCTGCTGCTCGATCAATTTGGCTATGACAAGGTCGATGTCCTCGGAATAAGCTGGGGCGGCGGACTTGCGCAGCAATATGCAATACAATTCGGATCGCGCGTCAACCGGTTGATCCTTGTTGCGACGACAGCCGGCATGTTGATGATGCCTGGCAAGATATCGGCGCTGTCCAAGATGATTGACCCGCGACGCTATATCGATCCCGACTATATGCTCAAGAATTTCAAGACGCTTTATGGCGGCGTTGATAGCGGTGCCGATGCCCATGTCGAGAAGATCACGCCACCGACCAAAATGGGCTATTTCTATCAGCTTGCCGCCATGATCGGCTGGACGAGCGCACCATGGCTGCCCTTGCTTCGGACCGATACGTTGATCATGATGGGCGACGAAGACCAGATCGTCCCCCTCATCAATGGCAAGTTCCTCAACACCCTGATCCCGAATTCCAGGCTGGAGGTCATCAAAGGCGGCGGCCACCTGTTCCTGATGGCAGAGGCAGATCTTTGTATCCGCCTGATCAGGGAGTTCCTTCAGGAACAGCGGGTCGAGCGCAAAAGAGCCGCCTGATTGCTTGGATTACATCGTATCCAACGATATTCTGAGAATCACCCAGAACGTCAAAGTTCCGAACTGAAAGCCCCAGCCTCCCGCAGTTCGATGAAAGACTTTGGACACGCACGGTTCCGATCGATTTGTAGCGGACAGGTGATCTTAGCCTTGGGCACACGGATAGCGAACCGACAGGAAATACATTTAGATCGCCCGCATATGGGTTTCATCCAGCACCGATTCGTTTAACATGCGGGCGACGAGGGAAACTCAAAGGAATACTGTCGAGACATTCGGGCGTCCCAAATTCGCCGTTAATGAAAGCCCATTTCGACTTTGACTCTGTTCCTTCCGGATGCTGGCGTATAGGAAGAGCCAATGCGAAACCTTGGCTCGGCATTGGAAGACAAGCGGGAGCGATTGACTGCCTGGCTCGTTTTTCATCGCGTCGGATTGGTCGTAGCGCTTTTGACTGTTCTGGCGCTGATCCTGCGCCTGCATGATCTTGGACTGCGCGGGCTTACACATCCTGAAATCTATATCCCCGGCATTGACTTGCCACCTTTGATATCCGAACCGCCGCCACGGCACACACTGGTTGAAACTCTTAGTTTCCAAATTCACGAAGAACCCCATCCACTCGGCTGGTATCTTGCAATGTTCGGGTGGGCGAGCGTGTTTGGCACCACGGAATGGTGGCTGCGATTTCCATCGGTATTGTTCGGCGCCGCATCTGTGCCCCTGATTTATCGGCTCGCCAGCGATGCCTATGGTCGCGTGGCTGGCCTGTGCGCTGCAGCGCTTCTCACCGCCCATGGCCTTCATATATTCTGGAGCCAGAGCGCACGCATGTATGTGCCGGGCATGTTCTTCTCGATCCTGTCAACATGGCTGTTGCTTCGCATCGTTTACGGCACCAAGCGCTGCCGGTGGACGGAAATCGGCTATGTGGTCGCCGCGGTTGCCGGTGTTCAAACAACAGATTTGTTTTCGCCTCTCCTTCTGCTGCAAGTGGGCTGGACGATTCTCGTGGCTCCGGCGGCCAAAACCTTCAGTAAGGCTGGTCTGGTCGAACTACGATTCGCTGGCGCGGCTTATATTGTTCAGCTTCAGGCGATTGTCCTGATGCTTTCAGCACCGAATTTTCAGCATTCCGTTTACCTCGCGCGCGGTGATGCGGCTGATTATCCGAATTTGAAGTTCGTGATGGACTACCTGTCCTTTGGTTTCATGTATGCGCGTGATTTGAATTCCAGCGACCAACCCCCGATTGCCCTGATCGCCGCCATCCCTATATGCATTTTAGCCGTTTTGTTGCTTGTTTCCGGGCTAGTCGTGCCGGCACGTGAGCAAAAATTGGCCCCCTCGGATCATTGCGTCCCCCGTTGGTTACCGTTCGCGATCGCGATTGCGATGACGTCTTTGATGATCTGGCTTGCATTGATCGCCCACAAGCGGACGGAAGGATTGTTGGCAATCAGCATCGGGCCTCTGCTGTGCCTCGCATTACCATCGGCTTCACTATTCTTGAGGGACACCCTTGCTCGGCGGTTTCATGGATTTCAGCATTGGATCCACATGCAAGGGCCAAGGCTGCCGTTCGCAATTATCGCGCTTCTTGGTCCGCTAACACTTTTCCTGCTGTCCTTTCGAACTGCAATGCTGGCTCCGCGTGCGTTTCTGGTATTTGTACCGCAATTGCTTGTGCTGATCGCTGCCGGCGTGACGCTGCCGTTTTTTCGTCGGCGCCTGAGAGGTGTGTTGGTCGGGCTCTGCCTTTTTCTCGGCATTGCAAGTTTGCCTTATTCCTATGCCAATCCCGGCTCACCGCGTGACTATAAGCAGTTGGCAGCCAAGCTGAAGCCACGACTGTTCAAGGAGGATCGGGTGCTTGTGCGGTACCGTCATTGGGCATTCACGCCGTTTTTCTACTACCTGCGCAACGCTCATTTTGTCGACGCCGACTTTCTTCGTTCGCACACCAATTTACCGACCAGCGGACGGATCTGGTACATCAGCTGGCCTGAACCCGACGATGATCCTATTGTCAGGGACCAACGGCCCGACGTATTGGCCAACTATCATATGGTTGAGCATGTCGATGCGTTTCATGCGCGCGCTGAACTGTTCGTACGTAACCAGAATTGACTGCGCCGCAAAAGCAAGCCCGCCTTCGACGCACGATGATTTTCGATGAGCAACCCGTCTGATCGCTCGAGCAAACCAAAGTTTGACAAGGCGATTTCCCGAACGTCTTGCATGACTTGAACGACGATTAGGTGCGCTGTTTTGATGCGCGGGCGTGCAACAGGCCGATGGCGTTTTTGCAGGAATCTTTTCGTCTTCAGAGATTTTGCCAGTCTTGGATGCCCCGTGAGGATTCGAACCTCAATAAACGGAGTCAGAGTCCGGTGTATGGTACCGGTTTTCTGCGGTTTCTAGCGTCTATGTTGCAATTGTGTTGCAGCCTGGGTGCCAAGAACATCTTCCTGAATGGTCTCCACAACGGTCGCGTCGCCATCAGCTTGCGCAAATAAATGGCCGTATGTGTCAAACGTCACCTGGATCGAGGAATGGCCCATCCATCTCTGAATCCGCTTGGGACTGATGTGCTGGTCAATCCAAAGCGCAGCCGCAGAGTGTCGGAAATCATGGAGCGTGAAAGATGGCTCTAACACCGGCACGTCGCCCTTGGTTCGGCGCTGGCTGGAAACGCCAGCTGCGATCTGGATCGGACCGAACACACGACGTGAGAGCACGACATAGGACATGACTTTTCCTTTTACCGAAGGAAAGACGAGGTCTTCGTCCGACGGGCGGCATCGGAGCTTCCACATCTTTAGAGCCTGAACGGCAAGGCTTGGAATCGGAATCGTTCGATAACTGGCATCGGACTTGGGAGGTCCCAGCAAGTTCTTGAAGTCGGCCCGTCGATCCACGGTAATTCTCGAACCCTTCAGATCGACGTTGTGCCAGCCCAATCCGCGAAGCTCCGAGGCGCGTAGCCCCGCAAAAACGATCACAGTGGTCAGTGCCAGCCCCATAGGTTCAGATCCCTGCTGGGCTTCTTCTATGATTGCGCGCAAATCCTGTTTGGCGGGAATGACAATGCGACCTTTTTCGCGTGGGGCGCGCTTCAACCGCACCCCTGCACACACATTTTGTGCGACATAGCCTTGGCGCTGCGCTTCCGAAATAATGGCCGACAGTGAGCGCATGACGCGGATCGCCATTGGTCGGGACAATCGCTCAACGAACTTGTCACGATACCCTTCGGCGATTGGCCGCGTGATCTGCGAAAGCTTGCGGGGGCCACAGACAGGCTCAATATGCAGCCGAACGTGCTGTTCGTATGCCTCAATCGTCGAGCGCTCGAGGCCATCCCGCTCACCGCGCTTGAGCCACAATTGCGCTGCCTTGCTGACAGTGATTGATTGCGAGTCCGCTGTATGGGTGCCCTGACTGACTTGCCAGGAAGCACCAATAAGCCATGCGTCTGCATCCTTCTTGCGTTTGAACTGCTTTGTGCGCCTTCGACCAGCGCTGTCTTTGTAGTCGACTATCCAAGCGGCCTTCTCGCCGGTCGGGGATAGAGCCATGCGCCGGTCAACGAACAGACTGGCGCATGACCCTGCATGCCAAATCTAAAAACCTCACATGGAGTTTTCGATGAACATTTCCCGTTCAGCATTTATTGCCGGCGCCTTGGCAACGGCTTTTGCCGGCCTGTCCAGTAGCGCGTCTGCAACTGATCGTCCCGCGCGCGAGAAATGCTTCGGCATTTCGCTTGCGGGCCACAACGATTGTGCCGCCGGCCCAGGAACTTCCTGCGCCGGTACGGCTAAGAAGAACTATCAAGGAAACGCTTGGAAGTTGGTTCCCAAGGGAACCTGCACAACGATCAAATCCCCGACGTCTAGCACGGAATTCGGTCAGCTTGCAGCGTTCAAAGAGGTTCGACGTTAGGGAATGAAGCGGACGGCTCACAGTATTGTCAGCCCTTATTCGGGCAAGCTGCCTAAAGCCGTAGGTATCGGGCTGCATCGAGAACACATCAGTGAGTTGTTCGCAGGTGCAGTCCGAGCGAGCTTTGTCGAGATACACGCCGAGAACTACATGAGCGAAGGCGGTCCAAATCTTGGTATTCTCGATGCCATAGCAGAGATCGTCCCAGTTTCAGTCCACGGCGTTGCCTTGTCATTGGGCGGAGAGGAAGCGCTAGACCGTGCTCATCTTGAACGCCTTCGACGGATTGTTGATCGCATAAAGCCCGCATCATTTTCTGAGCATCTTGCCTGGTCATCTCATGATGGTGTCTACTTCAATGACCTTCTTCCGGTCGCTTATGACAGTCCAACTCTAACACGCGTTTGCAACCATGTTGACGAGACCCAAAATGCTCTTGGCATGCAGCTATTGCTGGAAAATCCGTCAACTTACGTCGCTTTTGAAACCTCCACCTGGGATGAAGTGGATTTCATAACCGAGGTGGCGCAACGCTCGGGTTGCGGATTGCTGCTCGATATCAATAATGTTGTGGTATCCGCTTTTAACCACCAAGGGTCAGCAAAGGATTATCTCAATCGCTTCCCGATGAGCGCCGTACGCGAGGTCCACTTGGCTGGGCATGAGAAGACGTTCGATGATGATGACCAAGCTATTCTTATCGATTCTCACGGTGACACGGTCAGCGAAACTGTTTGGGATCTCTATTCCGAGTTTGTTGACAGGCATGGCGCTGTCGCCACCTTAATCGAGCGCGATAATAATGTTCCACCAATCAGTGAACTCAATGGCGAGGTGATGCGTGCCGAAGCCATCCTCCGTCAATATTCGCAACGGCTGTCAGGCGCATGAACCAACACTCCTTTTCCGGCGCCTTGCGAGATGTGGATCTTAAAACGCCGCGCGGCGTGATCGCCCCCGGAGGGCGATTCAACGTGCATCGCAACACCTATGTGTCGAGTTTGGTCGCTGCGCTCGAAAAGACATTCCCTGTCATTCAGCGGTTGGTAGGTTCTGACTTCTTTGCAGCGATTGCCGCAGAATTCATCGAAGCCACCCCCCCAAAATCGAAAGTCATGTCGGATTATGGGGATGGCTTTCCCTCTTTTCTTGAAAGCTTTGGTCCGCTGCGCGAGATTCCATATCTGGGCGATGTCGCGCGGATCGAGTTTGCGCGAGTTCAAGCATACCATGCCGCGGATGCCCCTTTGATCGAGGCCAGCTCTGAGAGCGAAGTCGCTCAATCGATCCATGCACAGGTTTCGCCTCACCCCTCCATGACGCTCATTCGATCACGCCATCCTGCATACTCAATTTGGGAGGAAAATCGAAAGGAGTTTGTGTCCGAGGTGCAGGTCTGGGCGCCAGAAGATGTGCTCGTCTGTCGCACAGGCACGGCAATTTCCACCCAGAAGATCGACTCCAATGCGACTGCTTTCATCCGGTCATTGTGTGCAGCTGGCTCAGCCGAAGCTGCAATCCAAAGCGTGGACGGCGACGTCAACGCTGCACTGATGATCACAAATTTTATTCGCGTCGCGCGTCTTGGCGCGTTCGCACTCGCTCAGTGAAAGGAACATAATATGTCACATGAGAATGAATCCAAAAAGGCCATTGCGTCATATCTGCCTCGCTTGTTGGGTGTTATCCCACCAGACCTCGTTCAATTGGTATTGCGCCTCGGTCTGGCGGGCATATTCTGGTCGTCCGGTCGAACCAAAGTTGATGGACTTTTGACAATTTCCGACAACACCTATTTCCTGTTTGATGAGGAGTATCTCCTTCCTCTTATTCCTCCACACGTCGCTGCACATGTTGCGACCTACGCTGAACATCTCTTCCCAATTTTGCTATTGGCTGGTCTCGCTACTCGGCTGTCAGCCATTGCCCTTTTCGGGATGACTCTGACTATTCAATTGTTTGTTTATCCCGACGCCTTTGTATCAACCCACTTGGGTTGGTTCGCCTTGGCGCTTGCTGTCATGGCTTACGGACCGGGCAGGCTCTCAATCGATAACCTGCTCTTTCGCCCCAAACCCTAGTTTTGCGATATTTGGCTAGCCCGTTTTGCATGCCTATGGTGCCACCAAGCGAATCAGGCGAAGTTGATATCCCGCTCTCGCGATGGGGCCGACGATCATGCCAAAACGCGTGCTATTGCTATTGCCTGAAGGGTTTGAAGTGATGGAGGCTGGCTGTTTCACTGAGGTGATCGGCTGGGCCAACATTTATGGGGATGAGTCGATCGAGCAGGTTTCCGCTGGATTGCGCAGCCCACTTCGCACAACTTTCGGTTTTGGAGCCATTCCCGAGGCGCTCGTGTCGGATCTGTTACTCAGCGAATTTGATGCGCTCGCCATTCCAGGTGGCTTTGGCGATGCAGGTTATTACGACGATGCATTATCTGAGCCAGTTTTGACCGCCATTCGTGATTTTGACGCCCGTAGGGCCCCGATTGCGACCGTATGCGTGGCCTCGCTAGCACTTGGCGCTGCGGGAGTTTTACCGGGTCGTCGCGCTGCAATCTATCATCAGCCCGGCGGTGTCCGAAAAGAGGAGTTGGAAGCCTACGGTGCCAAATTTGTTGATGAAGCGGTGGTGGTTGATGGTCACCTGATCAGCTCAACCGGCCCAGGCACCGGCGTTGAAGTGGCATTGGAGTTGCTCACTCAACTGACATCATCAACTTTTTCCGATGAAATTCGGGATCGCATGCGAATTCCACGGCCTGATCCAAAATGGCGCTCGACTGCCCAAGTTTCGCCAACTCCAGCCTGGGTTGACCCGATTTAGTTGATCAATCGGTTTGCTCGCAAACGATCAACCGCGAGATCAACAAATGCGCGCACCTTTGCCGACGCTTTCCTGCCTTCGGGGTGCACGACATGGATCGGCATCGGGTCTTCTTCAAACTCGGACAACACCGTCTGCAAAGTTCCGTCGATCAGTGGTTGGCCGATCTGATAGGACAACGGTCGCGACAGCCCCCATCCCTGAATCGTTGAACTGATGACTGCTGCGTAGGTGCTGAACGATAGCCGAGGATTGATATGGACGCTCATCTTTTGATCACGGCCAAATCGCCATTCTGGAGATGACCAAGATGTAGAACTTGCAATAATCCGATGTTTGGCAAGATCAGCCGGGGCGACAGGAACACCATATTTTTCAAAATAGTCAGGAGATCCACAAACAACACGACGCACGGATCCCACGCGAATAGCGCTAAAACTGGAGTCAGCCAGTTCTCCAATCCGAATTCCAACATCGAGTCCTTCATCGATCATGTTGGTGACCCGGTCGACGAAGAGCGCGCGCGCAGATACGCCCGGAAACAGATCAAGATACTCTGTCAGGATCGGCGTGATGTATTCCTGCCCAAAGAGAACTGACGCCGTGATGCTGAGCATCCCCGTTGGCGTTGCATACGAACCCGCTGCTGCTGCTTCTGCCTCGGCAATCTCAGACAGGATACGACGGCAATCTTCGAAATATCGGGTTCCCGCCTCGGTAAGTTTAACCGACCGTGTTGTGCGAGTGAAAAGTCGGGCGCCGATCAGGTCTTCAAGCGATGCTACGGCTCGCGTTACTGCTGGCGGACTCATATTCAACTGCCTCGATGCTTCAGCAAAACCGCCTGTCTCGGCGACTTTAACGAACACTTGCATTGCTTGAAGCCGCGCCACGATTCAATTCTCCGCCAGAATTTGTGGCTCTCAACTAGTCGATTAGCACGCTATTGCCATCGAATATTCTCGCAAACTTGCAGCAAGAATCAAAAATTCTCGCCAGCATTCCGAAAAATGGAACAGTGATTTGTGCAGGACGATGCTTCTGAACGCAGGCTTTCCGCAGCATTGATGTCGGCGTTCGATACCCCGTCGACCCATTCGTTATTCCAAGGAGAACCGCCGTGAAGCTATACTACCATCCTCTTTCTGGCCATGCGCATCGCGCACGGCTGTTCCTGTCTCTGATTGGAGCTGATTTTGACTTGGTCGAGGT
>JANLST010000304.1:0-4236 GCA_031362505.1 Sphingomonadales bacterium | reverse complement strand
GGGCAAACCAGGAGGGAAGAATCTCTTCCTCCTGCCGACGCCAGGCACAACAACGCAGCGGATCGTCCACGTCAGCGCCAAACTATAAGGCTGGAGCCCGGCCCGTCGCATGTGGTGCGGCTGGGCCATTGCGTGCTCAACGTATCGGATTTTCGTGTGTCGGAGCGATGGTACAAGGAGCGCTTCGGTTTCATCACCTCCGACGAGATTGAAGCTGCGCCCGGAAAAGCCTTGGGAGCGTTCATGCGCTGCGATCGCGGTGAGATGCCGACAGACCATCACACACTATTTCTTGCACAGCTACCGTCTGGCCCCGGTTTCAACCATGCAGCATTCGAAGTCGCCAATATGGACGATCTGATGCTTGGGCACGCCCATCTCAAAGCCAATAAGCGAACTCAAGCGTGGGGAGTTGGACGCCATATTCTTGGCAGCCAGATATTCGACTATTGGAAGGACCCCTGGGGCCATGAACTTGAGCATTGGACCGATGGCGACCTGTTCACGGCTTCAGACGGTTCAAACAAGGCGACAGTAAGGGACTTACTCTCCGTGCAATGGGGCACTCCGCATCTTATGTTTGCGGGCAAACTCGCACCAAGTCCTGCTATTGTCGGCTTCATTATGGCCATGAGTTTGCGCATCAAGCAGCTGTTCCGCCGAAATCGAAAGGAAATCACTCCATGAAACTGGCAACCTATCAGGATGGCAGGCTCCGCACCGGAATCGTCGTCGGTGATACAATCATCGACACTGGCCTTGATGGCAACATGATTGATCTGATTGCGGACTGGGACAGACAAAAGTCCAAACTTGAAGGGCGTGCGACACAGGGCGGTGGCAAACCGCTCAGTGAAGTCACGCTGTGTGCGCCTGTGCTCAAACCCGCAAAAGTCTGGGCCATCGGCCTCAACTATGCGGATCATATTGCGGAATCGAAGATGGAAACGCCCGAACGGCAAGTCTGGTTCACCAAGGCCCAGACATCGATCAATGGTCCGTATGATCCGATTCTCATTGCGACGGGCACTTTCACAACCGACTATGAGGTCGAACTGGTCGCCGTGATCGGGAAGCGCGGCAAGCATATCCCCGCAGACCGCGCCCATGAACATATCTTTGGCTATTGCGTCGGCAATGATGTGACCGAACGGATGTGGCAGCATGCGACCCCGCAATGGTCGCTCGGCAAATCGTTTGACACGCACGCGCCCATCGGTCCGTGGATCACGACGGCGGACGAGACGGGTGACCCGCATGCGCTCGATTTGAGCTGCTCGGTCAACGGCGAAGTGAGACAAAACTCAAACACCCGCCATCTGGTCTTCAACATCTGGGACCAGATTGCGCATCTGAGCACCGGCATAACACTTGAACCCGGCGATCTGATCTTCACCGGCACGCCCGGAGGGATCGGTGCGGCCATGGATCCGCGCCAGTTCCTCAAGGCAGGAGAGGTCGTGCGCTGCGAAATCGAAAAGCTCGGCGTGATTGAAGGCGTAATGGCGGCGGAAGCTTGAGCGATGGGAAACAGCCAATCTGTCATTGGGGTCTGGTCGCTCGCGCGGTGGGGGCGGATCAGGGGCGATGGTCCTTTCCTCGACTTCGGTCCTGCTGCACGCGGGCGGCTAATCTATCTCGAGAATGGCTTGATGTCGGCGCATCTCGAGCGCGCTTCGGTCGATCGACCGACAGAACGGCAGGTCTATAGCTATTCGGGGCGCTGGCGAACAGAAGGCAAGACTGCCTTTCATGAAGTCGATTTTGCCAATATCCCTGAATGGTTGGGAACAACACTGACGCGCACAATCCTGCTTGATGATGGCAAGCGGTTACACCTTGAGACTCCGCCAGTTGCCAGCCGAAACGGGGAAGTGCGCGATATACTGGAATGGGTGCGTTACGAGGCAAAGGCGGGGCAATGAACCATGATTGCGATGTCCTGATTGCCGGGGGCGGCCCAACGGGCCTCACGCTGGCCATCGAACTGGCGCGCCGTAACATTGGGGTACGATTGATAGATTCTGCAATTGAGCCATTTCGAGGTTCGCGCGGCAAAGGCATTCAACCTCGCACGCTTGAAATTTTTGACATGATGGGAGTGATCTCGCCTTTTCTGGAAGCAGGCGCGCTCTATCCGTTCTTGTACATTCATCTGGGGCCATTTTCGTTTCGGGCCGGTTCGCTTGGAACCCACCATAGCCCTTCCATGGATCGTCCTTATCCAAATCTTCTGATGGTCCCGCAATGGCGAACAGAAGAGATATTGAGCGCCCATCTTTTAACGCTCGGCTGTGAAGCCGAGCGAGGTCTTGGGTTCACAAGCATGTCGCAGGATGACGACGGCGTGAGCGTCCTTTTAAGCAATGGTGAATTCGTGCGGACGCGATATCTGATCGGCTGCGATGGCGGCCGAAGTGCCGTTCGCAAAGCGCTGGGGTTGGCCCTCCATGGTACCGAAATCGACAAAAAGACAATGATCGTTGCCGATCTCCAGATCACCGATCTTGATCGCAATTTCTGGCATGTTTGGCCTCTCAACCGCGCCGGAAGTGTAACACTTTGTCCGCTGCCAAATACAAACTTGTTTCAGTTACAGGCGCCGGCATCGGTTGACAAAAACGGGGTTGAGGCCGCCGTGCACCAAACGACTGGCCAGAGAGTCAACCACGTGACATGGCAATCGACCTTCAAGCATCAGTCACGGATGGTGGATCGATACCGTGTCGGCAGAGTTCTCCTGGCGGGCGACGCGGCGCATATTCACCCGCCGTCAGGCGGACAAGGGTTGAACACCGGCGTACAGGATAGCTGGAATCTCGGATGGAAGCTCGCTTCGGTAATCGGAGGAGCAAGTCCTTCCTTGTTGGACAGCTATGAACAGGAGCGGCTTTCAGTTGCGGCAGGGGTGCTGGACCTTACAAAAGAACTGCATGTCGCCAAATCCCGCAAGCGCGGCGAACTTACCAACCAACTTTCACATTCCTATCGCGACAGCGTGCTTTCAACTGGCCTACCGTCTGACGAAATGCACCCCGGCGATCGCATGCCGGACAAAATTCTGCCCGACGGTCGTCGGCTTTTCGATGCACTACGTTCCAACAATGCGACGCAATTTGCACGCCGAAACGGCACTCAAGTCCTGGTTCGGCCTGATGGTTATATAGGCAGCATCGGAAAAGCCAAAGTGGACCGTTTCGCTGGCGTTGCAGTAGCTCACGCTGATTACGACTGAGAAGTCCAATCCGGACTGGAGGCGCATAAATGAATGAAACCTTTGATTGCGATGTGATCATCGTCGGCGGTGGACCAACGGGCGTTACCCTTGGTCTTCTGCTGGCACAGCAGGGCGTATCGGTTATCATTGCCGAAAGGGAAGCGGATATCTATCCACTTCCTCGCGCGGCTCATGTCGACCATGAGGTCATGCGGATTTTCCAGCAACTCGGACTGGCCGACGCAATCATGGCCACCAGCCGCCACACGAGCCGCTATGACTTCCTCACGGCCAGCGGTGAAATCCTGCTACGGTTCGATGGTTCGGATCGGATCGGGCAAGGCGGATGGCCAGGGGCAAACATGATCCACCAACCCTCGGTCGAGCGCGCCCTGCGGAACAAGTTGGCGCATGCGGAAGGGATCGAGCTTCGCAGCCTCTGGGCGTTTGTCGGATTTGACGAGAATCAGAAAGGCATCACGGCGACATTCGATACTCCTGACGGCGAGGCATCCGTGCGCGCGAAATATCTGGTCGGCGCGGACGGCGCACGGAGTCCGGTCCGCGAAATATCAGGCATCGTATTTGATGATCTGATGTTTGACGAACCCTGGCTGGTTATTGACACGATCGTTCAGGACTATTCCAGGCTACCCCAAGTCAACCTCCAGATCTGCGACCCGGAACGCCCGACCACCTGCGTGCTCATGGGCGAGGGCCGTCACCGATGGGAATTCATGATCAAGCCGGGCGAAACACCCGAACAAGTGTTGGAAGATTCCTTTATCGAACGACTGATGAAGCCTTGGGATATTGAAGGCGCCGTCACTTTCGAACGAAAGACTGTCTATCGATTCAACGCAAAAGTTGCCGCTGCGTGGCGCAAGGGCCGCGTACTGCTGGCCGGCGACGCGGCACATCAGATGCCACCGTTTGCAGGCCAGGGGCTGTGCTCCGGTATGCGCGACGCGGCCAACCTTGCTTGGAAACTGGCTGCGGTCGCACGAGGTGATTCATCA
>JANLST010000276.1:0-8101 GCA_031362505.1 Sphingomonadales bacterium | reverse complement strand
GCCTTGTCCTCGCGCACGACCAGATCGCCGGGGTAGATCGGCTTGGAATTGGGTGGGAGCCCGACCGCTCGGCAAAATGCGTCGTTGAGGAAAAGGAACCGGCCATCGCGATCAGCCAGCGCCAGGCCAAGCGGCAATATGCCCAGCAGTGACTGAATATGGGCAATGCCGCCCCCTTGCCCCGATCCATTGGAATCGCTGTCATCATCAAGCATGATGATAAGCGTCGGCGAATCGGGATTGTCCGTTTCAAGTGGAATCTGAAGCAGTCTCAAGGGGATCCCGGCCCGTCCTTCCTGCACAAACCGGATTGCACCATTCGCATCGGTTTCCAGCAAGGTGACAAAGTCCCGGCCCTCGACTGTTCCCTCTGCTCGTCCGGCGGCACGGAGCGAAAAGCTGCGACTGGCGCTGCGAACCCGGCCCTCAGGGCCGATCAGCACGGCCATCATTCCGGCTTCCCCAATGCGCAAGCCGGCTGGCCCTTCGATCAACCGTTTTGCCTCTACCGCCAGGTCAACCATTTTTGCGGCGTTGAATCGCCAGATCAAATGATCTTCACTGCGGCCGCCACGCAAGACTTCGGCATCGAATGTCATCAAGTCACGCCGCAAACCTCTGGCGATGCTCCGCCCATCGCGCCACGCGACGCGCCCAGCGGTCGTCAACGTCGCAACATCGACGTCGCTCAGCCCTAGCGCAGGCGGCGCGGATGGCCCGCCGAACCAGCTTTCGTGGAGAGGATTGGCGCACACCAGGCGGCCTATGCGATCAGTGACAGCGACCGCCACATCTCCATTGTCAGCCGCTTCGCGCACGAGTGCCCAATCAAAGTCGACCCGGGTCAAGGCCATTGGAGGGTAAAGCGTGCGCGCGACTTGGAGAAGCGCGGCCAGTATCAACGTCGTCGCAGCAAAGCCGGATGCAAGCAATCCGTCGCCCGAGCCCCAGAAAATCAATGCAGCAGACCCCACGGCTGCGAAGAGCACGGCAATCAGCAATGTGCGGTCGTTCATGCTGGACAAAATCGTAGCACGGGGTGCCGAAACGGCGGGATTTTCCGATGTCGGGTCGGCCATCAATTGAACCGTGCGCGTTTGACGGACCGGGCCCGCCACTTGCGACCAATATTCCATCGCCACACAAGTGACGCGACCAGATATCCAATTGATGCAATGACGACAGCCATGACCAGCGTTCCAAGCGCCAATGGACCCGATTTTGCAAGAAGCCATGCCGCCCAATGTGTCGCCTGCCCGGTTGCTGGATGCGTAACCTGGGGTATGGGCGACATGGCATCAAAGCGCAGAAGTGCCGTGCCGACAAGATAGGCAGCGTAGTAAAACGGCGGAATCGTAAAGGGATTGATCAACCACGTAACCGCAGCGGCAATCACAAGATTGGCACGCGTTGGCACCGCTGCCAGCGCGGCTATGAATGTGTGTGCGACGGGGATAATTGGTGCGATCAGAAGACCAACCGCGACAGCCCGCGGCACCGAACGACGATTCAGATGCCAGAGGTCCGGTCGCAGGAGATGGTGCGCAAAAGGGCGGGTCCAACGATTGGCGGCGATCGACTCGCGCGTTGGCAATGCTCGCTTGAGACGGAAAATCAGGCCACTCATCCCCTGTCCTTCAATAGGCGTGCGGCCTCACGCTTCCAATCCTGTTCCTTGATATGCTCGCGCTTGTCATGGGCTTTTCGACCCTTGGCAATCGCCAGTTCGACTTTGGCCCGTCCGCGCGCATTGAAATAAATGCACAGCGGCACCAATGTCATCCCCTGACGCGCAACAGCGCCATGCATCTTGTTGATCTCGCGTTCGTGCAACAGTAGCTTTCGTGGTCGTTTCGGCTCATGATTGTGGCGGTTGCCGTGGCTGAATTCGGGGATGTTCGAATTGACCAGCCAGATTTCGTTGCCCTTCACTTCGGCATAGCTTTCAGCAATCGATCCTTCGCCAAAACGCAGTGCCTTTACTTCGGTTCCGGTGAGCGCAATCCCTGCTTCATAGGTCGTGTCGATAGCATAGTCGAACCGTGCGCGCCTGTTCTCGGCGACGACCTTGACTTTGTCACTGCTTGGACGAGGGCGCGCCATCAGAGCAGTCCCGCGGCCTCCAAGGCCGTGTCTACTGCCTTGCGCGCGACCGCTGAAGGCGAAGTCATGGGAAGGCGAAGTTCGCCCGACATCCAGTTTGCGACGGAGTGCAATGCGTATTTGGTTGGCCCGGGCGAAGCGTCCGCAAACAAGGCTCCATGCAGGGCATGCAGCCGGTCATCCAATTGGCGAGCAAGGGTGAAATTGCCAGCCAGGCACGCAGCCTGAACGTCTGCACAGAGGCGGGGCGCAACATTTGCCGTCACCGAAATGCAGCCAACCCCGCCAGCGCCATTGAACGCCACGGCCATATCGTCATTGCCTGACAATTGGCAAAAATTCGAGCCGCATCCAATCCGGTGCGTCGAAACGCGTGCAAGATTGCCGCTCGCATCCTTGATGCCAATGATTGTCGGAATTTTCGCAAGCCGGATCAGCGTTTCAGGTTGGATATCAGTGACTGTCCGCCCGGGCACGTTATAGACGATGATCGGCAGGTCGCTGCGCTCGGCGAGATGCGCATAATGGGCATAAATGCCCTCCTGGTTTGGCCGGTTATAGTAGGGCACAACCACAAGAGCCGCCGCAGCGCCGGCATTTTTCGAAAATTCCATGTGCCGCACCGCCGTCGCTGTATCGTTCGAGCCGCAGCCGGCGATGACTGGAACCCGGCCATTTGTCTGCTCGATGCACAGTTCGATGACCCGATAATGCTCGTCATAGGACAATGTCGCGCTCTCTCCGGTCGTGCCGCAAGGCACCAGCGCGCTCGATCCATTGTCGATTTGCCAGTCCACAAAGCGCCTGAAACCATCCTCGTCGATCAATCCGTCGCGAAAAGGAGTCACAAGAGCGGGTATTGACCCCGAAAACATAGGTCTAGTCCTTCAATCCGTAATCATTTTCCGGCATAGTGCCGTCATGACAATCAATTATCACGCAAATCGATCAGATAGGGGCGCAAACCCCACCCTGTCCAGCTTTGCAAAACGCTTTGGCGTTTCAATCCTGCTTGCGGGCATTGCGTTTGGGCCCGAGGCTGCTCTGTCTCAACCAGCGCAAATGACAATCCTGCCGGTTGCGCCACCGTTCCAATCGACCGATCCCGTTGCCAATGCTGTTTCGGAGTGGCGCGCGCTCAGTCAATCGAGCAGCTTTTCCTTCTCCAGCTACGCGAATTTTCTGGTTAACCATCCAGGATTTCCCGGCACAGCGACAATGAGGGCGAACGCGGAAAAGATGCTTCGTCAGTCCGGAGAATCCAATGATCAAATCATTGCTTATTTCCGTCGTTATCCGCCGCTCTCGGCGACCGCCAGCCTGCGTTTTGCCGAAGCCCTCTCAGCGCGCGGCTATCGAGACGAAGCACGCGCCGCTGCCCATGAGGCATGGATTGTCGGCTCACTGACACCAGAAGATGAGCTGCGCGTCCTGACCGGATTTTCTGACGCGATTCGCCCGGGCGATCATGACCTGCGGATGGAACGCCTGCTTTGGGACCGCATGACCGCTGCGGCCGGTCGCCAACTTTCATTTGTGAGTCCCCAAAAGCGCGCGGTTTTTGAGGCGCGTCTGGCAATGTTGAACAGGACTCCGGATGCTGCCGCCAAATCGGGTGTGGTTTTTGAACTTGCAAGGAACGACCCCGGATTCATCGCTGATCGCAACTGGTGGCAACGCAATACCGGACAATTGATTGCCTCACGCGAACTGCTGGCTGCGCCCCGTTCGCTGGCAACGCCCCCTCTTGATCCAGGCCGGTGGCTCGACACGCTTTATGTGACGGCCAAGGCTGCGAACAATGATGGCCAATATGCCACTGCCTTCAACATCGCGCGCCAGATCGGGGACACCTACGCTCCGGGCACAATCGTTAGTGATCGACCTTTTTCGGAACGCGACACCTATACTGATCTCGCCTGGCTCGGTGCGCAAGCGGCGATAAGCAAATTGGGGCGACCGCAAGATGCAATCGCGCTTTTCAATTTGTACGCCAGTGCAGCGAAGTCAGCACAAACGAAGGCGAAAGGACTCTATTGGGCCGGACGCGCAGCCGAGGCCGCCGGTCAAAAAGAAATGGCAACCGGCTTCTTTACGGCGGCAGGCGAGTATTTTGACCAGTTTCACGGACAACTGGCGCTCGAACGAATAGGTCGGCCTGTCGCGCCTGCGGCAACCAGCAGAACGATTGAGATTTCGGCGGCCCAACGCGAGGCATTTGAAAATACCCCATTGGTGCGGGCGGCAAAATTCCTTGGATCGCAAGGTCAATGGCTTGAACAGACCAAGTTCATCCGCGCCATCGCCGCGAACGCCAATACTGATCTGGATGCGGTGCTCGCAACGGAACTGGCTCGCAAGATCAATCGGCCGGACCTCGCCGTCATGATCGGCCGAAACGCGCGATCGGCCGGATTGGGTGATTATCTTCGCACCGCATTCCCTCAAGTTCAGGTGCCGGATGATATTGTTGGCAGCTGGACGATGATTCACGCCATCGCGCGGCAGGAAAGCCAGTTTGATCGCCAGATCGTCAGCCATGCCGGCGCACGCGGCCTGATGCAATTGATGCCCGGAACGGCGCGCGAAACTGCGCCGGTCGCCGGATTGAACTACGACCCGAGCAGCCTCTACGACGCCACCTATAACGTGCGCCTCGGATCGACTTATTTCGGGCAAATGATGGATCGCTATGCCGGAAGCTATGTTCTTGCCGTAGCCGCCTATAATGCAGGCCCGGGCAATGTGGACAGATGGCTGCGGACCGTTGGCGATCCACGTTCAGGGATGGACGTGCTTACCTGGATCGAGGCGATTCCGCTTTCCGAAACGCGCAACTATGTCCAGCGGGTCCTCGAAAACGCGGTGGTTTACGATCTGCTCAATCCGCGGCGCGCCAATATCAGGAGTGTAACGCCGCTTTCGGCCTACCTTGGAAAATCGCAGCCTGGTTGATCAACCAAAAACGCTGTTGTCCTTCTCGACGGTCCAGCTCTGGCCTTTTTCAATCAGGGCCTGAAGATCGGCAATCTTGCCAGATGCGGATTCCTCGTCCTTCATGAGCAAGGTCTGGTCGAACGTCGGGCGCGGATCATCATAGAGCACGCCGAGCGCCATCGGGAACGGCCCGAGGATCATCTCGACCAGCATGTGCGCGACGGCGCGATTTTTCGTGTCATGAACGATCACACCCGCTGACTGCCAGTCTCCATCGGCAACCGCAACGACCTTGAGAGTCAGATTCTCGGCATCCAGCGCGATACCTTTTGTGCCCCGCGCAAACAGCATTGGCTGACCATTTTCAAGCCAGAGCTGATTGTCGTCCGCATTCACCTTTTCGGTGAATTTGGCAAAAACATCGGCATTGTAAACGATGCAATTCTGGAAGATCTCCACAAACGCAGCGCCCTGGTGATGATAAGCTGCTTTCAACACCTCGGGCAGCTTCTTGTGAACATCAATCCCGCGGGCAACAAACCGGGCGCCAGATCCAAGTGCAAATGCGCAAGGACGTGCAGGACGATCAACTGAACCGAACGGAGTGGACGGAGATTTCGTGCCCTCACGCGATGTTGGCGAGTATTGGCCTTTTGTCAGGCCGTAGATCTCATTGTTGAACAGCAGGAATTGGCAATTCAAATTGCGCCGCAGCAGATGCATCGTGTGGTTGCCGCCAATCGAAAGCGCATCGCCATCCCCCGTGATAATCCAGACATCGAGGTCGGGGTTGGCAAGCTTGATGCCAGTCGCAACCGCGGGTGCACGACCGTGGATCGTGTGGAAGCCATAGGTTTCCATATAATAGGGGAAGCGGCTCGAACAGCCGATACCACTCACAAAAACCGTGTTTTCCGGCGTCGCACCGATTTCGGGCATGGTCCTCTGAATCGCCTTGAGAATCGCGTAATCACCGCAACCGGGGCACCACCGTACTTCCTGATCGGTTTCCCAATCCTTGGGAGTCGTTGAGCGGACGGGAGTCATATCGTTCATTGGTTCATCCCCTCAATCGCCGTCTCAATCTCGACAATCCGGAACGGTTGTCCAGAGACCTTGTTGAGCGGCTTGGCATCGACCAGATACTGGTCGCGCAATACGGTCTTGAGCTGGCCGGTGTTCATTTCCGGGACCAGCACATGGTCGAATTCACGCAAGAGATCGCCCAGATTGCGCGGCAGCGGCCAGATATGGCGGATGTGGATATGCGAAACGTCCACGCCTTTCGCGCGCTGGCGACGAACCGCCTGATGGATTGGCCCATATGTTGACCCCCAGCCGACGATCGCAATCTTTCCTGACGGATTGCCGAGCGAAACATCCTGCAGAGGAATATGATCGGCAATACCGTCAATCTTGGCCTTGCGGATATCGGTCATCGCCTGATGATTGGCAGCGTCATAGTTGATGTGGCCGGTATCGACTTCCTTTTCGATGCCGCCGATCCGATGAAGCAGACCCGGAGTGCCCGGCTTGACCCAGGGGCGAGCCAGTTTCTTGTCACGACTATAGGGCTTGAAACCGCCGTCAGGCACATGGTCAAGAAAGGTCACCGGAAATGAATCGAAGCTCGCCCGATGAGGCACCTTCCAAGGCTCGGCAGCATTGGCGATATAGCCGTCGGTCAAGAGGATCACCGGCGTCATGAACTGCGTCGCAATCCGCACGGCCTCGATCGCACAATCGAACGCATCGGCCGGTGAACGCGCAGCAATCACCGGGATCGGTGTATCGCCGTTGCGGCCATAGACCGCCTGATAAAGATCGGATTGTTCAGTCTTGGTGGGCAGGCCGGTCGAAGGCCCCCCGCGTTGCGAGTTTACAATGACGAGCGGCAACTCGGTCATCACCGCAAGACCCATCGCTTCGCCCTTCAGGGCAATGCCGGGGCCAGATGAGGAGGTGACACCAAGCAAGCCGGCATAGGATGCGCCGATTGCAGACGCGATCGCGGCAATCTCGTCTTCCGCCTGAAAAGTCGTGACTCCGAATTCCTTGAGCCGGGAGAGATGATGCAAAATCGCCGATGCTGGAGTAATAGGATAGCCACCGAAGAAAATACGCAGATCGGCCAATTTGGCACCGGCAACCAGTCCAAGCGAAAGCGCCTCGGCACCTGTTACGGTACGATAAAGGCCGGGCTCCACATCAGCCGGAGCAACGATGTGCTGGGTCATGGGTCCGTCGATTTCGGCCGTTTCGCCATAGGCATGTCCAGCGTTCAGCGCGGCAATATTCGCTTCGGCCAGAGTCTGGCTCTTGGCGAATTTTTCATTGAGCCATTGAACAATCGGCGCACGGTCACGGCCGAACATCCAAAGCGCCAGTCCAAGAGTCCACATATTCTTGCAGCGAAGGGCTTCCTTGTTGCCCAGCCCAAACGGCTTCACCGCATCCATTGTCAGTTGCGAGATATTGAAATGCATCACTTGCCATTGGGACAGACTCGCATCCTCAAGCGGGTTTGCCTCATAATTGGCCTTGGTGAGGTTGCGGGCGGTAAATTCGCCCGAGTCCGCAATGATCAGTCCACCTCGCTTGAGATCAACAACGTTGGTCTTGAGTGCTGCAGGATTCATCGCGATGAGCACGTCAGGCGCATCCCCGGCGGTCTCGATCGCATCGGATCCGAAGTTGATCTGAAAGGCAGAGACGCCGAAAAGCGTTCCTTGAGGCGCGCGAATCTCGGCCGGAAAGTCGGGGAAGGTCGCGAAATCATTTCCGGCGAGCGCAGACGACAGCGTGAACTGCCCGCCAGTAAGCTGCATTCCGTCCCCAGAATCGCCAGCAAAGCGGACGACGACCGCTTCGGAGGGCATTTCACTGGTGGAAGACTCATCTCGTTCGGGTCGTTTTTGTACGGCGGAAGCCATCAACTCTGTCCTGCGATTATCATGTCATTGTTCGGCGCTCTAGACATGGCACCCGTTCGTCACAAAATAGTAAAACTCAGCGCGCACGCAATCTCTCTTTGAGCATGGACGAACGGCTTAGGTCGGAT
>JANLST010000267.1:0-1785 GCA_031362505.1 Sphingomonadales bacterium | reverse complement strand
GCGTCGCGTATCATGCCTTCAAAGGTAGGCATGTCGGGGAAGCGACGGATTGATTCAATAAGGTAGCGATAGCTATCCTCATCCTTGGCCAAAATCCTGCCCAGTTTGGGGACGATCTTGTGCGAATAGGCATCATACGCTTCGGCAAATCCCGGCCAGATTGTCGCTGAAAATTCGAGGCAATAAAAGCGTCCGCCGCGCTTCAAGACGCGGTGTGCCTCGGTAAGGGCCTTTTCGATATGCGTTACGTTACGAATGCCAAACGCGATCGTGTACGCTTCAAAACACTTGTCATCGAAGGTCAACGTTTCCGCATTCTGTTCCGACCAGCTCAATCCACCAATCTCGCGCTTTTGCGCCCGTTCGATCCCGACATCCAGCATGTCGGGATTAATATCCGCGACGGTAACCAAAGCACCGCGTTCCTGCATGCGAAACGCGATATCACCCGTTCCGCCCGCCATGTCGAGTATGTGATCGCCCTCTCGCGGCTTCACCCGGCGAACAAAGCGGTCCTTCCAAAGACGGTGCATTCCTGCAGACATCGCATCGTTCATGAGGTCGTAATTGCTGGCGACGCTTGAAAAGACCGCACCAACGCGTTGGGTCTTTTCAGCCGGGTCGACTTCTGAATAGCCGAAGGATACGGTTTCGCTCATGCGCGACGCTCTAGCCAAGGGGCGGCGCTGCCGCTAGCGCAAATCCATGCCTGAATTGCCCGAAGTCGAGACGACCGTGCGCGGGATCGCTGCAGTTCTCGATGGTGTTGTGCTTGTCAGGGTCGAACCAAGGAGAGCCGATCTTCGTCGACCGATCCCTGTTGACCTGCGGCAGCGCCTTACTGGTGCGCGCGTGACCGGCCTTGGCCGCCGCGCCAAATACGGACTGATCGGGACTGACCGGGGCGATACGCTGGTCTTTCATCTTGGCATGTCGGGTCGGTGGCGGATTGATCCCAGTCAAATCGAGAAGCATGACCATCTGATTATTGAAACCGAAGGCGGGCGCGTTCTTGCCCTGAACGATCATCGGCGCTTTGGCTCGCTCGATCTGGTGAGAACCGACTCCATCGCAGACTGGCCGATCTTCAAGGCACTGGGGCCGGAACCATTGAGTAATGCTTTCTCGCATAAAACTCTCTCAATGGCCTTTGATGGCAGAGCGGCCCCCATCAAGACGTTGCTGCTTGATCAGCGAATCGTGGCAGGACTTGGTAACATCTATGTCTGTGAGGCCTTGTTTATGGCAGGAATACAACCACATAAACCTGCAGGCCAGGTGACTGTCCCCCGATTGAAATCCCTTGTTGTCGCAATAAAGGAAGTATTGGCCGCTGCTATCGAAGCCGGTGGTTCGACCTTGCGCGACTTTGCACGCCCTGACGGGGAACTCGGTTATTTCTCGAAGCAATGGCATGTCTATGGCCGCGAGGGGGAGTTGTGCCGTTGTGGGCAGCCGGTGCTGCGGCGTGCCGATGGTGGACGGTCGACCTTTTACTGCGCAAAATGCCAGCGCTAGGAGTTGACCACGCGCCACTGCTTGGCTAATGGCGCTCCCGGATCGGTGCAGATGATTCTGCGCCGCTTTTTCTTTTGAATCGTATTTTGAGGGTTTTGGCATGGCGAACACGCCGCAAGCAAAAAAGCGTATCCGTCGCAATGATCGTCGCGCGGAAATCAACGGCAACCGTGTTGGCCGCATTCGGACTTTCATCAAGAAGGTCGAATCGGCTCTTACCGCGGGTGACAAGACTGCGGCAACCGAAGCCTTGGCGGCAGCCCAGCC
>JANLST010000451.1:0-5404 GCA_031362505.1 Sphingomonadales bacterium | reverse complement strand
GTGAGACAGGCACCAACCCCTCGTGCTCCAGCCAATCGGCCCTTCGGTCGCGATGTGCACAATATCAGGGCGCAGCGCGTGAAGACGCTTTCGAGCTCTTATGCGCGGCGCAATTGCCAGACGTATCTCGCTATACCCAGGACAGGCGACTGTCTTGAATTGATCCGGGCTGATGATCGAAACGTCATGACCTCGAGATGCGAGTATTCTTGCCGTGGTGTCGATGGTCCTCACGACTCCATTGATCTGGGGGTACCAAGCATCGGTCGCAATGACGATCTTCATGCCAGCTGCTTTTGAAGTTGTGCAGTCGAATGCCGACGTCGATGATCCGACCAGTCGAGGATGGACATGGCACCATCGCGCGCCTCAACGAGCGCTGTGCAGCTTTCGACCCAATCGCCATCGTTGTAGTAGGTGACGTGGCCCACTTGCCGA
The DNA here is from genome assembly GCA_031362505.1 of Sphingomonadales bacterium. Taxonomy (GTDB): domain Bacteria; phylum Pseudomonadota; class Alphaproteobacteria; order Sphingomonadales; family Sphingomonadaceae; genus Aquisediminimonas. Next base: position 4,966 of record JANLST010000451.1, on the reverse strand, counting down.
ATCTCGGCGCAGTGAATGTGGCCACACACGACACCATCAACGCCAAGGTCAGCCGCAGCGCGAGCTACAGCCTCTTCAAACTGACCAATATACTGGACAGCATTTTTCACCTTCTTCTTCATATAAGAGGACAAGGACCAATAGGGCAGATTCAGTCGACGACGGACAGCGTTGAATACGACGTTCGCTTTGAGAAGCAGCGTGTATGCTTGGTCTCCGAGAAATGCGAGCCAACGCGCGTAGAGCACCACGCTGTCAAACATGTCCCCATGCGTGACGAGCAAGGTCCGCCCGTCTGCGGTCGTGTGCAGCGCGTCGGTTGCAAGCTCAACCCCGCCGAAATTGAGTCCGACATAGTCGCGAAACATCTCGTCATGATTGCCGGGAATGTAAACCACGCGCGTGCCCTTGCGGGCAATCTTGAGGATTCTCCGGACGACCTCATTATGTTGAGCGGGCCAGTACCATCCCTTGCGCAACCGCCAGCCGTCGACAATATCGCCGACAAGATAGAGCGTTTCGCATTCAACCGAACGGAGAAAGTCGACCAGCAAATCGGCGTTGCAGCCTGATGTGCCAAGATGGATGTCTGATATCCAGATTGTGCGATAATGTAGCTTTGGATGAAAGCTGCGGGGTTCAGGCTCATGGATCCAGTCAGGCAGTTTTGGAATTCTGCCCAGATCTTCTCCGGCCCCGCGCGATTCATCGCGCTCACTTAAATCTAGCGTCTTCGCCGGCATTCAACCTCCTGTCGCATTCCGCTAGTTTTCCATGGCACGATTGGTGGATGGGCAATCGCATCGGCGAACAAGGCCCCTGACAACTCGGCGTCACGCGTTACGCCCTGGGCCCACAAACAATTCGATGCGTGAGGCAATTGCATGCATGTCTGCTCGCAGTCTCGACTTGAGGGATTGGGTGTCCATCGCCGCAAACTCGACCATTTGCGGCATCGACAATCCAATGCGAAGATTGCCGCAATAGTCCCCGTTCGAGTTGGGAATGTATTTGACGGGCTGGCCAAGCCGGACGGGACGCAGGGCCGAAACTTGGGTTCCAAAAGACTCGCAGGCAAGGTTGCGATAGAGTTGGCGAGCATTTTCCAAATTTATTCCCTGAGCCGACTGTCCAAGATCGAGTGTGACAAGGGTCCTCATCTCGAGTGGGTGCTGATTGGCCTCGTGCACGTCATCCCGCATTTTCGGTGCCAAGCGTGCCGCGCCGATCCGTCTTGTCAGGCAGTCGATGGCTTCATCGAACAGGTCTAGTGTTCTTCGAATGTCGGCTGCGCTCAAGCCGTTAAACAATTCAAGCTCATAGATGCTTGCTTCCAGGCGCAAAAGGAGGCCAAGGTTGCTTCCGTTGGGAAGCATGTCACGATTCTGCCAACCGTTGGGCCATTCGGCGCGATTGAAAATCTTCTCAAACCCCCGAAACAACCCGGACGACCGTTCTGCGACCTTCTTGGGGATCAACGCAAAGCCACTAAAAGGTGGCCCGCCCATGAACTTTGATCCGGTCAGGAACACGGTTGCTCCACGTGCGAGATAGCCCACAATGGCGTCGCGATCGATCCGCGCCTGACAAGCATCGACGACAAAACACACCTTGTTGCCGAACCGCCTGCGAAGAGCGTCTATGTGAACAAAGCTAGGCAAGATCAGACCGGTCTTGGAGCCATGGACTACGTGGACCAGCGGCAACTGATTGCTCATGATCGCGAATTCGATCGCTACACAGATCGACAGAAGAATATCTTCGGATGGAATCGGATATCCATCTGAGCCGCGGATGGGAATATCCATGACTTGGATACGATCTGCCATCGCAGGATCGACAGGCATGCCCACAACTGTATGATGACCAAGAGCGGTGCAGTCGGCAAAGAAGTGGCCCCGCGCGGAATGGGCACATCCGCTGCCAACTTCATCCGAGCCGAGCAAGATGTTCAGAATTTTGGCGTCGTCACGATTCGCGGTGACCAGGCCGACATACTCAAGATCTGTTCCCGATCCTGCAAAAACAATGTCAATCGTTTCGGGCAGAGACCAAGTATTGCGTATACGCAGGCGCAAGGTTTCGAGCGCTTCGCCATAGGCTCGAGACGAAAGATCCAAGTCCGGCGCAAGAGCCGCCAGACGTCGTTTCACTTCCTCAAAGGCGGGCCCCGATATGTCATTTGCCGTCGACGAGGAGTAGGCCGTGATTGTTCCGGGCCGGGGCGCCACCATATATTGGTTTAGTCCCGTTGCCGGACTGAGAGCGATCCGCTGGTCACCACCTTTCGTCATTAGTTCGGTGGCAGCAACCGACAGATCCAGATCGGCCTCGTCGCGCACTTGCGGTGTCTTCATAGCTAGAGCCGGGATAAGCACCTCCTTGCCTTTCAACGACATTTAATATCCCAGGCGCATGACATGTTGAGGGCAATTTCGTGACAGAAGCCGCAATCAAACTGCAGCGACTGTGTCACATTTGTTTGGTGTAATGCTCGCATGCCTATTCAAATCAACACGATTCGACCCACGCGAATTCCTAGAGATGCGCTCGAGAATCTGCGACTCATGTTCATTGCCAAACACGCCCATTGGACCGGGGACTTGCATTCCGAAGACGGAAATCACGCGTCCTATCACCGCGAAATGCGCGAGATACTCGAGAGGCTCGGACTGAACCTGGTAGTCGAAGACAGCTACGAGGCGCTGTTTGACAGGCCGAACGTAGACTTCGTTTTTCCGCTCCTGAACCGTGGCGGCTTTCTCAATTCGGAAATGCTGTTGCCGCTCCTGTGCACGCGCCACGGCATCCCGTTTCTGGGCGCGAGCCCCATCCTTCGGGGTCTTTCGGATGACAAGCATTTGACCAAGCTCGAAGCCCGCGCAAACGGTGTTCCGACCGCGCCGTGGTCGATCTTCCGCAAGGGTGCGCCAATTGATGTATCCCATTGTCCCGCGGCCAGCCGGTGGGTCATAAAACCCAACGCGTCTTCGGCATCCTGGGGCGTGCGTGATGCAATCGACCGCGCCGATATCCTGGCTGCCGTCTCGGCAATTCAGAACGACGGGCATGATGCGATCGTTGAGCCCTTTCTTGAAGGAAGCGATGTCGAAGTGCCTGTGATCACTGTCGGCGGTCGCGAAGTCATCATGCCAATGATGCTCTTTGAACAGGCAGACCCCGCGCACTTGCGGACCTACGCGGAAAAGCGCGACCTCGCTGACCGTGCTGACAAATACCGCCTTGTTCCCTTTGACGATCCTAGGCTTTGTCGCCAGATCACGGCGATGACAGAGGCGCTGATCCGCGTATTCCAGCCCTTCGACTATGGCAGATTCGAGTTCCGCGTCGACCTCGCCACAGGCGACATTCGCTTTCTCGAAGTCAATCTGAACTGCAATCTCTGGTCTCAAAAAGTATTCGGGCGCTCAGCGCTGCTCGCAGGTATGAGCCAGGATCAGTTGATCGAGACGATCGTCGCCGAAAGCCTCATGCGCCAGGGCCTTTTCAGGCGGGACGACAGCAATCGTTTGCCTCGGCGGATGGCTGTTTCTGCCCATGGCTGATAGCCAGATTACGGCACTCGTACTGGCTGGTCGACGCGAAGGGGCCATAGATCCGCTCGCAACAGCGTTTGGCGTGGAAGACAAGTGCCTTGTGCCAATTGCCGGCCAGCCTTTGATCGTTCACGTGTTGCGCGCCCTCGCAGCTTCGCCACTCGTCTCAAGGATCATTGTATCGATCAACGATCCGAACCTGCTCGCGGACTTGCCGATCGCGCGCGAGCTTGAAAGAGCAGGGCGTCTTGTTCCCATGAAGGCCAAGGACAATCTGGCCGAAAGCATCTTCGCAGCCGCAGAAGGTATCGATTTTCCCTTATTGATAACGACCGCAGACAATGTCCTGTTCACGCAACACGCCGTTGCCGAAATGCACGGTCAGGCTCAGCACGAGCACGCCGACGCAGCCGTTGCCTTTTCCCGGCGCGACAATATCCTTGCAGCACATCCCGATGGCCAGCGCCGCTTCTACAAATTCGCAGACGACGCCTACTCAAACTGCAACTGTTACTGGATCAGGGATGCAGACGCATTGTCAGCCGCCGAAGTGTTTCGCAGCGGCGGCCAGTTTGCCAAGCACCCCATGCGGATAGCTAACGCGTTTGGAATTCTCAATCTCGTCCGATTTGGTTTGGGACTTGGGTCTTTGGCCTATGCATTCGAGCGTTTTTCCCGTCGACTGGGTCTCGCGTTGCGCCCCGTCATCTTCGCAGACGGTGCGCTCGCCATCGACGTAGATAACTTGCGAACTCATTTGATCGCAGAAGAATTGCTTTTGGCCAACCGGGGGAATTGAAGCAAAAAGGAAGCCCGGGAACACAATCGGTTTCCTCATCGGTAGAACGACGGCCAGCGACGGATTAAGGAGCTCTGTGTCGCACTTTGGGTGCAAAGAGTGGGGCCGCTCGCATTGGCTATGACAGCTTTCGGGATTCGAGAATCGTTCGCTGACCGTCTGCAATGTTGTCGGAAACAGACATCACATAACTTTCGACGTGGAATGACCGGAAGGTTGTGGGAAGCGGACTGTCCACTTTTAGGTGTGGATATGGGAAAAGCGGACATCAACCATTGGAGAGGTCCCGAAGTGGCAATGCGCTGTCAATTGGCGCGAGCCAGCCGGTGTGGGTCAGGTATTCCTCGACGTGCCCATCTGAAAAACAGCTTCGCACGAGCGGCCAATCCCTACGGTCAATGCCTTTGCAATAGCGATGCAAGCGATCACGGATTTGCTCGCGGGCCCAAAGCTGTTCCAATATGTTCATCGCATGCCCTTCCTGTCGATAATCGGCTCACTGAAGTTGGCGTGCAGTCCCGCCCGTTGGAACATACCAATAGCGGCAAGAGCGGGATTGCAACCAGCTAACCTGCAGAAGGCCGGTGCGCCCCGTCCGACCAATCCTGGC
>JANLST010000150.1:0-3264 GCA_031362505.1 Sphingomonadales bacterium | reverse complement strand
GCCGCATTAGCCGCTCTATCGATCTGGGCCAGCCTTGGGCTCAGAACAAGTCGACAGGCACGACCCTCGGTACAATCATGAAACTGCCGCTCGGCAAACTCAAGCTTGAAGCCGGCTTGTTTCGGTCCACCCGTGATGATCCGCTCAGCTTTGCGGACCTCGAACTTGGAACCGAGCGTGATGGGCGGGTGGCCAATCGCATCGTCATTGCCGATGACGACAATGGGTCCGGCTCAACATCCGGAGAAGCGCGCTTGACTCGCGTGTGGCAGGATGGGGGTCTGCGTCATAGCTTGATTGCGGCACTTCGCGGCCGCAGTCAAAGCCGCGCCTTTGGCGGTCAGCAACGCGTCTTACTCGGCAGCAGTCGCGCTGACGCACGCGATGACCGTCCCGAACCCGGCCTGACATTTGGCGCGAACAACCAATCCAAGGTTCGCCAATTCACCTATAGCCTTGGCTATGCCTTGCAATGGAATGGGCGCGGATCACTAAGCCTGGCCGTACAGAAAAGCGATTACCGCAAGGATACAAGCTTCGCCGATCCCTTGCTGGCTAAGACTGTCAGCCGTGACCAGCCATTTTTGTTCAGCGCCAATGGCTCGGTGAATATTCTGGCAGGGCTGACGGCCTATGCGGGCTATGTTCGCGGGCTGGAAGAAAGTGCGGTCGCACCTGACATCGCAACCAATCGCGATGAAGCGCCGCCTGCAATCCGCACCAACCAGAAGGATGCCGGCCTGCGCTATGCGATCACGCCCAAGCTGAGCCTGATTGCTGGCGTCTTCGAAGTACGCAAACCCTATTTCAACATAGATTCAACCCGTCGATTTCGCCAGTTGGGAAGTGTCAGCAATCGGGGCATCGAGATTTCGCTGACGGGTAGCATTGTACCCGGACTGACCGTTGTTGCTGGAACCTTGCTGCTCGACCCCAAAATAAGCGGGCCTGAGGTGATTGCGGGAGCAATCCAGGAACGGCCTGTGGGGTCCTTCAGACGCCGCTCAATCGCAAACCTGGACTGGAAGCCCAAAGGGCAGGAAGCCTGGTCATTCGATCTTGCCTTTGAAAGCTACTCGTCGGAAACCGGAAACAGCCAGAATGATTTCGTTGCGCCGCCAAGAGAGACTATTGGAATCGGCACGCGCTTCCGTTTCAAACTTGGAAATACCAAATTGCTGTTGCGCGGTCAGGTGACAAACGTTTTCAACGCATATGGGTGGCGCGTAAGTAGCAGCGGAGGCTTCACTTATGCCCTTCCGCGGACGGCGACGATCAATCTCGCCGCTGATTTTTGAGGCTTGGTCGAACAGGTTACACTGTTCGTCGATTATTGATTACATTCGTAATCGATGGATCCGATGGGGCGACATGCACATTCGACATTTTCTTCTTCTTTGCGTCTCCGGGCTTGGCTTTGCATCCCCCGCGATTGCGCAGCGCACCGATAACAACGCTGTAACATCGGCCGAAGATGCGTTCGGAAAGACCGTTGGGGACGAGCAGATCGGGATCTACAACCCCTATGATGTCCGCGGCTTTTCTCCCGTTTCGGCTGGAAACGTAAGGATCGAGGGACTCTATTTCGACCTGCAGTCCAACCTGACTGATCGACTGGTCGACGGATCGACAGTTCACGTTGGCATTTCAGCTCAGGGATATCCGTTTCCGGCGCCGACAGGAATTGCCGATTATTCTCTCAGGCGGCCGGGCGACAAATTCGTGACCTCGATAGGTTTGAACTATGGCCCATGGGGAGGGAAAAGCGCCGAAATTGACCTGCAGGTCCCGATCGCAGGAAGCAGGCTGGGCGCGACCGTCGGGGCCGGGCTCTATCGTGAAGGCAATCCGTTCGGCGGATCACCTCAAGTCGAATCCTATGCGGCGTCCGTCAATTATGCGCCCGGCCCGGGTTTCGCGATCCATCCCTTTTGGAGCCAGATCAATGTGCGCGACGAAGAAAGCCAGTCGCTGATCTTTACGTCTGGATTCTTTCTGCCACCACGCATCCCGCGAAACCGGTTCTTCGGACAGAAATGGGCGGACTCTCAAGCGAAGCTGAACACATATGGAGTCGTATCAAAGGGTAACATACTGGGTTTCGATCTTGGCCTTGGCATATTTCGTTCTACGCAAGCGTCCGTCAAGGATCATACCGACTTGCTGTTTGGCACCAGTCAAAACGGAACTGTGACCAATCGGATCGTAGTCGCGGACACCGACAATTTTTACGGATCGACATCTGGCGAGCTCAAGATTTCGCGGAGTTTTGTTGAGGGGCCGCGTCGGCACAGCATCCACTCTTCAATCCGCGCACGCTCGCTCTCGCGACGCTATGGTGGGTCAGACCTCCTTCTGCTTGGACCAAGCCAGATTGGCGTTGAGGACTTTCGTCCTGAGCCCGTCAAAACGTTCGGGGCAAAATCGCGTGATCGCGTGAAACAGGCGACTTTTGGCCTGGGATATGAGCTTCGCTGGCGTGATTTAGGTGAATTGAGTTTTGGTCTCCAAAAAACGCACTATTCGAAGGGAGTGACCGATCCCGCGAATTCCGCTCCCTCACCCGAAACGAAGGACTCACCGTGGCTCTATAGTGCGACTGCCGCGGTATATTTGTCGAAGAACCTCGCGTTTTATGGCGGGTACACGCGCGGTCTTGAAGAGAGCGAAGTAGCGCCGATCAATGCCTCCAACCGCAATGAAGCGCCGCCAGCGATTCGGACGACGCAAAAGGATTTCGGTGCGCGTTGGACGATCAGCCCCGGTGTGACCGCCGTTCTTGGTTATTTCGACGTCCGTAAACCCTATTTCAATCTCGATACGGCCTCCCGCTTTCGTCAACTCGGGTCGGTGCGCAATCGCGGTCTTGAATTCTCATTGTCGGGACAGATAGCGCCCGGCGTCAACCTTGTCGTGGGGTCGGTCTATTTGGACGCCAAGGTGTCGGGAGAAGAGGTCAATCTTGGCCTGATCACCAGAAACCCGGTCGGGACGTTCAAGCTGCACAATGTTGCCAACCTCAACTGGAATGTGCCGTGGCATAAGCCATTGACGTTGACCGCCCGGTTTGAAAGTACCAGCAACCGGATTGCCAGCGATGATCCTGTCGCGCCCAAATCCTTCGTGATTCCCGCGCGGTCGGTCACCAGCCTTGGAGCTCGCTATCGCCTGACAATCGGTAAAACACCGATCCTGATCCGAGGCACGGTAGACAATGTATTCAACAAATTTGGATGGAACCTGGGCGGAGGCCAATTCTTCATA
>JANLST010000145.1:0-5386 GCA_031362505.1 Sphingomonadales bacterium | reverse complement strand
CGTTTGGGCCTCGAGATTGGCGTCTAGTGCGGCCTTGAACGCCGGCAACATCTGCAATTCGGGCTTGGGATGCTTTCCGCGCCCTTCCACATGAGGCGGTTTTACGCCAGTGTCGATGAGGTTGCGCGCCGTTGCGAACATGGATGCAAGCGCAATTTCTGACGGCAGGTCATCGACCGACTCCAGTCGGCCAAAGCTGCCCATCGCACCCAATGCTGGTTTTCCTGTAACCAGTTCACCGTGCCAGAATCCGAATGTCGCGTGTTCCTTGAACGCCGCCATTCCACACATGATCCTGCCCTTGTAGAGGAAGGAGGGGCTACTCCATTTCATCGTTTCTTCGACATCAGGGCAATGAGTATGAACCTTTGCCCTGATCCTGGTGAGGATCGGTTGTGCGAAGGGCCTCGCTTTGGCGATGTACGCATCAATCCGCGGTTCCCTGCTCACGACGGGGCCTTTCAGATGATCCCGCCGCCGAGCATGAGGCGCAGAACGCCAGCCACGATGACGACAATGTTGAGATTTCGTCCGCTCGTCCTGTCTGACATGGCGCCCAGCGCAAGACCGACAATAGCGATCGGAATGATGATCCAGTTGGCCCAACCGAGCAGCGGAATGAAAGCAATGACGACGAGGACAAGCGCAATCAAGCCGAGGAGGAGCGAGAAGAGGTTTCGCATAGCTGCATGTTCGCGCTTTTGGCGGATTGACGCAAGAGGCAGTAGTTACCTCTCGTTAACCATGCGCCGTTATGCCGAGATTGGGGGTAACTCGATGCGTATTGCTGCTCGCATGGCTGTTCAGTCTGCAGCGCCTGATCGGCGACGAAAGGAACGCTGTGTCCTTGATCCGGCCACACCTTTGGTCATCCAGGGATATCATGGCGGCGATATCATTATCATCGAACTCTCCGAAACCGGCTTCAAGGCCCACACCGCGATCTACATTCCGCCAAAATCGCTTGTCAGGCTCAAAGTGCCAGGGCTCGGCATTGTGTTGGCGCACATTGTCTGGTCTCGCAACGGGGATATCGGTGGAGCGTTCGTCAATCCCGTCGGCGAAGGCCGCTTACGCCTCGTGCCGGGTTTTGGAAACAGGATGTTCACTCAGGACGTCTGAGCGATTTCGACGAATCTCCGACCGCAATGACGGACCATGCCTGAGCGCTTGCAAGCCAGCCCGGCTTTCATTACTGACACTGTTGTAAGCAAATTCACCGACGGAGTTAAAGCCGATGGCCTATGCCAACACCCATGCCGCCAATCCGCACTGGCTTCCGCCTCGCCAGGGTCAGGACATTGACTATATCCCTGGCCGCGACGGTTGGCCGTTGATTGGAACGACGCTTGAGCAGCTCAAGGATCCGCATGCCTTTACCAAGAAGATGGTTGGCGAATTCGGACATGTCTATCGCACGAACAGTTTTGGCGGGCGGTTCGTGCAACTCGTTGGACCTGAGGCAAATGAACTTGTCCTCTTTGACCGCGAGAAGGTGTTTTCTTCGGAGCAGGGCTGGGGGCCCGTGCTCAACCTCCTATTTCCACGCGGACTGATGCTTATGGATTTTGAAAAGCACCGGATGGATCGGCGGACGCTTTCGATCGCTTTCAAGCCGGAGCCAATGAAACTCTACGCCAATGCGCTCAACCAAGGCATAGCGCGGCGGATGACCGAATGGTCGGGTAAGAGCTTCGCATTCTATCCGGCGATCAAGCAACTCACACTCGATCTGGCAGCCGCATCATTTCTCGGGATTCCGTGGGGACCGGATGCCGACAAGATCAACCAGGCATTTGTCGATATGGTTCAGGCCTCGGTTGGTATTGTTCGTGTTCCCTTGCCGGGTACCGCGATGGGCCGTGGCGTTGCAGGCCGAAAGTTTCTCCTCGAATTTTTTGGTCGCGAAGTCCCGAAGCGACGTGCCGGAGATGCACAGGACATGTTCAGCCAGATTTGTCGGGCGACCAATGAGGACGGCAGTTTGCTGAGCGATGATGAGATCATCGATCACATGAATTTCCTGATGATGGCAGCCCATGACACGATCACATCATCCGCAACATCGATGGTCATGCTGCTTGCCCGGAACCCTGAATGGCAGGAAAAACTTCGTGAAGAGATGTTGGCTCTTGGCGTCAATGGGGACGAACTGCCCTATGATCGGATCAATGATCTCATCCTGACCGATTATGCTTTCAAGGAATCGCTGCGAATGATTCCTCCCGTGCCATCGATCCCCCGGCGTGCGATCAAGCCATTCTCATTTGGAGGTTTTGATTTTCCGGCCGGCACCTATGTGGGAATCCAGCCTGCCTACACGCATACGATGAACGAGCATTGGCCCGATCCCGACACGTTCGACCCGCTCCGTTTTGAGCCCGAACAGGTCAAGGTGCGGCATAAATATGCGTGGGTTCCGTTCGGCGGCGGCGCGCATATGTGCCTGGGGCTCCACTTTGCATACATGCAGATCAAGATTCTGATGTGGCATATGCTGAGAAATCACCAAATAATCATTGGCGAAGGTTCAGGGGACAGTTGGCAAGCCTGGCCGATTCCCAAACCGCGCGACGGCCTGCCGATAAGATTAGCGCCTCTTGACGGCTGAGGTTTCGAGGTGTATTATTAAAGTAATACACAATGGAGGCGCACGATGAAACCCTACGCTACTATTCTTCCTTTTGTTGTCCTTTTTGGCCTCTCAGCCTGCGGCAGTCGTGATGAATCGAAGGAGGGCACGAGCGTTTCGATCAACGCAAAAGACGAAAATGGCAGCGTTGCAATTATGGCGGATGGAAAGACGGGCAAGGTCAGCGTCAACATTCCAGGGTTCAACGCCAACCTCAAATTACCAAAGATGATGCTTGATCATTCGAATTTCGATCTCGACGGCGTAAAACTCTACCCTGAATCAAAAGTGCGCTCGGTGAATGTCGATGCCGATGAAACTGGCGGGCATGACAGGGCCAAGGTCCGGATCTTGTTTGATTCACCCGCCGATCCCGTGAAGGTTAAAGCCTGGTTCAAGACAGGTTTTGCGGATCAAGAGATCAAATACGTCGAAACGCCGAATGGCTTCACAGGAACAACGGACGACGGGGACGCATTCAGCCTCACTCTGGCGCCGAATGGAAGTACGGCAACGAGCGGTACAATTGATCTTGTCGGCTAGGGTGCATCGTTAACCCATTATACCCATTCAAATACAAGCTTTACGGAGCAATAACCCTTACCGTACCTTGGAAATGACGATGATGATCCGCGCGCACAGTCTTGCAATTCTTGCGGCTTCGTCGCTTCTTGTGTCTGCCTGCGGTGGCAATGACAAGGCTGAACTCGACAAGCTTGACAGCAAGCTGGGCGGTAAAGGCAATGTCGATCCTGCCCTGACAGCGGCTCTTGAAGACCAGATCATGGTTGATCCACAGCTCGCGTCAAAATCGAACGACGACAGCATACGGCCCCCAAATGAGCCATATTCGGCGTCCGTCCCGGTCGGGGAAGCAGCGCCCAATGGTCCTGCGGGGCAAACGCTCGGTACGCTCGCGGCACAGCAGGCCCGGATTGCAAAAGACAAGTTTGTCGGCTGTTCGCTTGACGTCGCCTATTCGATCCAATGGGCCAATCGCCTGCCGCCCGAACTTCCGCTTTATCCCAAGGCGCGGGTCAGCGAAGCGGCCGGGAGAGATTACCAGGGCTGCAGCCTGCGTGTGGCAAGCTATACCGCGCCTGCGCCTCCTCGGTCGGTTGCCAGTTATTATCTGAACCTCGCAAAGCGTTCGGGATTCCGTGAGAGCGTGTCGAATGACGGGCAGGGACAAATGGTCTCAGGTTGGCGACCGAGCGACGGTGCTGCCTTTTACGCAACGTTGCATCCAGCAGGTACCGGTACCAGCGTCGATCTCGTTACCAATCGCGGACGTTAAACCTGCTCCCCGACGGATGATTTGAGCGCGAGAATCCGGGCTTCATCGCGGCGATAGAAGGTCCATTTCCCGATTCTCCTCGGAGCAAGCAGCCCTGCATCGACCAGAATTTTCAAGTGCTGCGCTGTTGTTGGTTGAGCAAGGCCCAGTTTTTCGCCGATCAACAGGGCACATACGCCATCCTCTACCAGATCGCCATCGACTTGCGGCCTGAAATGACGCGTGGGATCCTTCAACCAGCCGAGAATCTTCATGCGATGGGGATTGGCGATGGCCTTTAACTGTCGATCGAATTCCGGGAGGTTCATTTTTTCAAATCGTAATATTGCAATACAACGATCATGGATATACCAAGGTCACCCGATCCTCAAGGAGATTCGCAATGCCCAGGAAGCGCCGTTTCGCGCAAGTCGACGTGTTTACCGCAAAGCCGCTCTATGGTAATCCGGTGGCCGTGATCCTTGAAGCTGAGGGGTTGAGCGGCGCCGAAATGCAGCAGATTGCGCAATGGACCAACCTGTCCGAGACAACGTTTGTCTTGCCACCGTCAGAAAACGGCGCTGACTATCAGGTGCGTATTTTTACACCAACCGAGGAATTGCCGTTCGCCGGTCATCCGACGCTTGGCACCGCACATGCGGTGATCGAGGCTGGGATTGCCGTGCCCAAAAACGGTAAGGTGATCATGCAATGCAAGTCGGGCCTCGTCGAGGTTACGGTTGATGCGCAAGGACTCTCGTTCCAATTGCCCCGCTTTACTCCGCGCGCCACGATTGACGCCGACGCGCTGCCGGGCATTCTCGGCATTGCGTCGCTTATCGGAGATGCTGAAACAATCGATACTGGCCCGCACTGGCTGATTGCCCGCGTCGCGGATGTGGCCGTGCTCTCGCCCGACCCAGCCCGTCTCAAACCCCATCTTGCGCGCGACGGCGCGACTGGACTGACGGCCTACTCCGAAACGAAGGTCGGCGAGATTGCCGTCCGGTCTTTCTTCTTTACCGATGGGATGGTCGAAGACCCGGTTTGCGGAAGTGGGAACGCGGCCGTTGCTGTGCACCGCATGAGGGCTGGTATGATCGCAGGAGGCGATGTCTATCTGGCGCGACAGGGACAGCAGATCGGCCGCGATGGCGAAATCCATGTGCGGATCGAGGATGGCAATGTTCATGTCGGCGGCCAATGTGTGACGTGTGTTGAAGGGCATTTCATGCTCTGACGAAGTGCGGATCGCTTTTGACGGCGGCTAGCGCTCTATGTCGAGTTCCTTGTTCAGGTGCAGGCTGGTGCGCCAGAAGAAGAACGCCGGGATGATGCCCATCCATGCAGCGCCGTAAAGCACCCAGCGGATACTTTCCTGCCCGGCCATTGGACTGAGCCAATCGGACAACATACCAAAGAATAATGGCCCAAAACCGAGGCCGATCAGGTTCTGCGAGAAGATCATGACCGCGCTT
>JANLST010000129.1:0-2648 GCA_031362505.1 Sphingomonadales bacterium | reverse complement strand
GCGTCGACACCGCGCGGCATTGCCTTCAGCATTTCGGTTAGCGTTGGAAATACGGCACAGCCAACATCAGGCGGGTCCCCGAGAGTGACCACTGCTACCAGTTCGAACGCTTCGTTCGCTCTGATTGCCGGAAGATGCTCGTCCCTCGCAATCTTGCCAAAGCCGACGAGCGCGATGCGGATTGTCATTTGGACGCAGCCGGCTTAAGCGCATTTACAAAGCGCACCGCCTGATCGTGGACGACCGACGCCGATTGTCCCGGACGATACAGCGCGCCCCCCAAACCAAAACCGTTTGCGCCTGCCGATAGCCACGCAGAGACATCACCGGCTTGCACTCCGCCAACCACCAGCAGAGGCACATGCGGCGGCAACACCGCGCGCTGTGCTTTGATAACGGCGGGTGAGGCAGCTTCGGCAGGGAATAGTTTGATGGCGTGCGCACCTGCGGCAAGTGCCTCAAATGCCTCGGTGGGCGTAAAATAGCCCGGCGCTGAAATAAGGCCAGCCTCAATTGTTGCCTCGATCACCGCCGAATTGGTGTTTGGTGAAACGATGATCTGTCCGCCAACATCGGCTACCCGGGCGACATCGTGCGGATCAAGCACCGTTCCCGCACCAATGAGTGCCCGACTACCCAGATGGTGGGCCAGCCGTCTTATGCTTTCCAAAGGATCAGGCGAATTGAGCGGAACTTCGATGATGCGGATGCCCGCTTCGACAAGCGCGGCGCCAATATCCTCGGCTTCATCAGGCGTCACGCCGCGAAGGATCGCTATCAGCGGGCATTTTTGAAAATGGGAGGTGAAACTTTCAACTGCAGTCATGCAATCATCTCCGTCAGCATGTCGATGCCCGCCAGAAACGCCTCGGCACCGTCGATCTGCAACGTTTCATAGCCAGCCTGGTGTGCCGCCGCCGCGTAAAGGACACATAAGTCGGGACGCCCAATCAAGGCGATTGGGCCGCCACGATAGTCTTTGACCCCGGCAGCGACATCAGCACCGATCAATAGGCCACTTGCCCAAGATGCAGCGTCTTCATCCTCTTGCTCTAGCAAGGCGCGCGCACGGATGCCGAACAATGCCGACAGTACCGCCCGCCTCGAAAGTGCCTCAGCAACCCCGGCTCGAAACGCCAAACCATCGTGCACTTCCCCAAGCAACAGATCGGCCAATATGCTGTGTGTTTTGATTAGGCTGAATATCTCGCCGGTCATCACAGTTTGGAATGACGCAATCATTCCATCTTGAAGCATGATCCACTTCGAATGCGTTCCCGGATGGCAGATGAGGGCATCAGGTGGAACCAGCTTTGCTGCCAGCGCGCCGAATATCTGCACCTCTTCGCCTCGCATGACATCGGACCCCGGCTTTTTACGCTGACATACTCCAGGAACGATCCCTGTGCGTAACGGCTCGATCCAGACGATTGTTTCGGTGAGCTGATCTGGTCGGGCAGGACATTCGACATAAGGGGTTTCGCGCCAGCCAGTTCTCGAACCAACCATTCCAGCAAGCAGCATCGGTTTGTCGCCCAGCCGCGCGCGAATCATTAGGGCTTGTTGCGCAAACCCATCCTGAGCCACCACTCGTAATCCCACATCATCTTCAAAGCTGTCGATAATCTGCCGGTCACTGCCAATCAGATAGGCCCGGCGATTGGTTGTGCCCCAATCGACTGCGATGTAGCCGTCATTCCAGCCCATGTGCCGCCCACTTTTCACTTTCCCAGAAAGGCTCCGCATTTGTCCGATGGTTGCCACCAGAATCACGTGATCCTTGATTGATCTAATTTATCGTATAAATATACATTCTGTTGCTGTCGAGGAAAACGGGCGGGCTATGAAAATTACACGTATCGAAACGTTCCATGTCCCGCCACGCTGGTTGTTCGTTCGTATCGAAGTGGACGATGGCGGTGTCGGCTGGGGGGAGGCCAGCCTTGAAGGCCATGCCGAAGCCGTTGACGGCGCATTGGATGCCCTGCGTGACCGCCTTATCGGCGCTGATGCGCGCCAGATCGAGGACATATGGCAAGTCGGCTATCGCGGTGGATTTTACCGCGGCGGCCCTGTGCTGATGTCAGCGATATCAGGGCTTGATCAGGCATTATGGGATTTGAAAGGCAAGCATTACGGTGTGCCAGCATGGGAAATGCTGGGCGGCCGGGTGCGCGACAAGGTTCGCGCCTATGCCTGGATCGGCGGCGACAGGCCCGACGATATCGCGGCTGCGGCCAAACTGCGGCGTCAACAAGGGTTTTCAGCTGTCAAAATGAACGCCACGTCGGAGATCGACTACCTTGTCGCACCAAACTTTGACGAAGTCGTCGATCGGGTGCGTGCTGCGCAGGGGGAGGGCCTTGATGTCGGCGTTGATTTTCATGGGCGGGTGCATCGACCAATGGCAAAACAGCTTGCCAAGCTGCTTGAGCCGCTGGGTCTGTTGTTCATTGAAGAGCCGATCCTCTCAGAAAACCCCGAAGCACTGGCGCAGCTCAGCAGCCTTATCAGCACGCCCATCGCCGTCGGTGAGCGGCTCTATTCCCGCTGGGATTTTAAACCTTTCCTGGCCAGCGGTGCAGTCGACATCATTCAGCCGGATTTAAGCCACGCAGGTGGGTTGACCGAGTGTCGCAAGATCGCCG
>JANLST010000501.1:0-8769 GCA_031362505.1 Sphingomonadales bacterium | reverse complement strand
GTCTGATAGGTCGCCCAACTGCTGGTAAGAGCGAGCACGGCTCCGATCAGCAACATGCGGGGTGCCATTTCACTCAAGCTCAACGATGAGCGACCCAGGATCAGGCGGTACCCAACAAGCGCAACATAGAGGGTCAAGGCGATCGTCAGGCCATAGCTGAATGTGCTGCCTTGGCCGAGCATGCCGGCATACCCCGCCTGAACGTTTGACTGCATGAAGCAATCAACTTTGCCGACCATGATCTCAGCTGGACCCGCGTTTGGACCGATCGCCAGACAATTGGCCATTATCGCCGACTCCCTGCCCACAATATGGACGGGCCTTCTTCGACAGCCTGAAGCAATTGTGGCATCCAGTCAGAAGGGGCGTCGCCATGATCGCGACGCAAATCATCCAGCTTGCGAACGCTTGTTTCACGGCCGGAAAGGACGGTGATCACATCAGGCATGCCGGCCATATCAAGCCGCGCAACGATGCTCGCGCCGCCTTGCTTGACGAGCACACAGTGCAAATGTTCGGGAAGTGAGCGCACAAGATCGAGCTCATGGGCAGAAAGGCCAAAGCCGTCGCAATAATCCGATGCCTGCGCCTTTGGATTGCTCATGAACAATTGCGTTGCCGATTGTTCGATGATTGTTGCAGCAATGCGGCTTTCGATGGCGTCGCTGGCACTTTGCGTTGCAAAGCCAACCACGCCGTTACGTTTGCGGATTGTCTTCATCCAATCCTTGAGTCGCTTGACGAACACGTCGTCGTCTAGCGCTTTCCATCCCTCGTCGATCACGATCATTGATGGTGTGCCATCAAGCCGTTCGTCGACGCGGTGGAACAGGTAGAGCATCGTTGGCGTGCGAAGCAGCGGATTGTCGAGCAGTGCAGTCATGTCGAAACCCGCCGTGCGCGTATCGAGGCTCAACTGATCCTTTTCGTTGTCAAACAGCCACGAATGTTCGCCAGAACCGTACCAGGGAGCAAGGCGCGATGCCAAATCGCCACGCACCGGTCGTGTGCTCCCCGCCAGCAATTCAGCCAGAAAGCGCAACTGACGAAACTCGACCGGCTGATCGAAATTGGCGTCGACTGCCGCTGCAATAATTGCGTTCTCGTCCGCAGTCAGGGAAGTCCCTGAAGGGGTCAGCAGCAGTGATAGCCATTGTCTCAAAAAAGCATGGTTCGCAGAGTTATTGGCGATTTGCAGCGGGTTGAACCCTGTGGGCGTCCCAGGCCGCAGCACATCATAATGGCCACCGATCGCACGAATGAATATTTCGGCTCCGCGATCCTTGTCAAAAAAGAAGGTACGAGGCTCAAACTTCTGGGCCTGTGCGATCAGGAAGTTGAGTACGACCGTCTTTCCGGATCCGGACGGGCCGATAAGCGTGAAGTTACCAAGATCGCCACTATGAAGATTGAAAAAATAGGGTGTGCTTGATGTCGTTTCGAGAACGGTTATGGGTTCACCCCATGGTCCCCCGGCCGATGAGCCTATCGGAAAACCGTGAAGTGAGATCAGCCCGGAAAGATTGGCGGTCGATACCAATGCCTTTCGCGCAATGAACTCGGCATTTCCGGGAAACTGGGCCCAGAATGCGGATTCAAGGTTCAGGTCCTCACGGACGGCGACCGCGCCGATATCGGCAAGAGAGGCCTGAACATCTGCGACTGCGGCGTCCAACGCGTTCAATGTCTCGGCGCGAACATTCACCGTCAGGTGATGCTCGCCATATGCAGCCGCACCGCCCGTCAATTCATCCTTAGCGCTCAACAGTCCCTGTCTCAGGATTGTCGTTTCGTCGGAGGCTGCCCGCAACCGTCGCAGGGCAAGGCCAATGCGTTCGTCCGCAATCTGTCGGTCAACAAAGGCAAAGCTCTCTGTCAGGGTCAATTCGTGGGGCAGGCGCAACAGATTATCGAGCATGCCCGGACTTGTGTTAGCCGGATAATCCTTGATCGAGACCATCGCAGCGAACCGGGACGATCGCTCAGTCGCACCCTTGAGATGAATTGCGTCGTGACCAAAGCTGATCCGCTTGTATGGCAAGTAGTGCCCAGCATCCCCGGTGGGATCAAGCACTGGTTGTACGTCCCCATTGTAGAGGGCTGACAAGATTTCAAGTGGTTCGGAACAGGTTCCACCGGTACCAGCATAACGCTCAAGAAGCCGCGGCCCATAGCGCGACAGCGCTGACATCAGATTGATACGTGCGGCGTCAAGTTCACGCAGTTCGCGATGCTGTTCGGCTTGGCGGTCAATGTCAGAGCGAGCACCACCCATGCCTTTTTTAAACCGTTCGAGAAGCCCGACTTTTCCTGCGGCAGGCCTGCGAACGAGCATCAATATCGTGTCATTTATGTACAGGCGTTTTTCGCGCAAACGCTGTTGCCATTGTGCGTCAAGGTCTCTTGCAAACCCTTCGGGTTGAATGCCCGCCAACTCGGCTGTCACGCGCCGTCTGATAACATGGCTATAGAGCATCAGGTTTGCGCTCGCGATGCCGCGCATCACAACATCGCGGACAGCGGCCAGATGATTGAGAGTCTCGCTATCTTCGGTTTCAAAGGCGATCCCGTCCAGTTGGATCATCTGGATCAAGGAACCCTGGCGCGTAGCAATCGTATGGTCGTTTATGTGCCCGGCGTAGGGCAGGCGATCACCTGCACGCGGGTCGAGTGTCGCCAGTTTTTGTCCTGCTCTAGCCATCGATCAGGGCCTGTAGCTGTTGCAACGCCACAACCCATGGGTGCGCGTGCGTCCACATCGACTGACTTTGGTGATCCAAAGATCGAAAATTCGCGGCTCTCGCAGTGAAGCCATATATCCGATGCCGTGGATTATCCCGGCTGCAGGAATCGCCCAGAATGAACGGCTTATCAAAAAGACTTCCGTTGTGACGACAAGATTGATGATAAAGTAACTGTAGGTGACTCCAGCAAACATCTGCGGCTGGGTGAGGGCGCGAAAGATTGGCGTGCGGTTCAGGGCGTTCATGGTTCAGCCTCCAAGGGCTGCGGTACGGATCCCCGATACGATGGCCGTTGCTCCAAACAATACGAAGCAACCGACAATCACTGTCGCACCAAAACGCCAGTTCATTCTACCCGTCAGCATCATCAGGCCAACGACAGCAACGGCAATGACGGCAGCCGTCGTGGCAACATTGCCGAGCAGAGTGCCCTGCATCCAACCAAGTGCCGCAATGATAGGGCCAGATCCCTGAGGATCTGCGCCGATTACCTGCGCATTGACAGCGTGCGGAATGATCGAGACCAATCCGGCAAACCCGATACGGTGCGTCATCCTGAGTGGCGTATGTATCATATCATGCCTTCCTTAGTTGGGGCCCGTGCCAAGGGCGTCCATGGCTAACCGGCTCATGATCCGCCGAACATAATTCTGGGTTTCGCGGTACGGCGGGATTCCGCCATACCGTTGGACTGCACCCGGCCCGGCATTGTACGCAGCAAGCGCGAGCGGGACATTGTTGTTGAAACGGTCAAGCTGCGAACGCAGATAGGCAGCACCACCGGCGATATTCTGACCGAGATCGGTCGGGTCAACAATGCCCAACCCTCGAGCGGTGCCCGGCATGAGTTGCATGATGCCAATTGCCCCCACGGGTGAGCGCGCATTGTTGTTGTACCGCGATTCCTGCCACGCAATTGCATCCACCAGTGCGCTGCTGATTCCATAGCGCTCGGCGGCATTCTGGAGATGCTGCTTTATGGTGACCGCCGGGCCAGCGAGAGCGGGGGTGATGAAAGTCGTTGATGAGCCGCGCGATACAGCTTCCGGCCGCCATTGCGATTGTGTGATCTCCACGACATTGCCATCATGGCCGATCTCATACACCTCCGCATGGGCAGCGGTGGATGCAAAAACGCCCACATAGATGGCTAGAACAGAGGTTTTGATGCCGGTAAACATGTACTCAGGCATCTAGGTAGCAGTGCTTGACAATTAGTTACCGATTTGGGCTCTTAATGTCACAGCTTTCCAATGATCTTAACCATTTAGGGAAAGGATTTGTTGAAACTGTCCACCCATGACTTGTCCCAAAGCCGATGCGCCCACGTTCTTTGAGGGCCACGAAGGGGGATAGTGCATGACCGATGCGTTCTATTTTTCAGATTGTGACGTATCACCAGAAGATGTTTCGCAAAATTCCACATCGTTAGAAACCGAGACTAAAGCCCCATCACCGATCGTCTATGCAGCACCAGCAATTGGGTTGCTTGCTGCATCGTGTGGCGGGGGAGGGACCGCAACGCCGACGCCCCCCCCACCGCAATCTGCTCAGGCCCTGAAACCAAAAACTGACGCAGAGGCAGCCCGCTTCATCCTTCAAGCCAGTCTGTCGGTCTCGGAAGCCGAGATATCGAATATCAAATCCATCGGGTTCGATCCGTGGTTGACCGCTCAGATTGACGCGCCTGTCGCTCAAACCGGCGTGGCTTGGCTGTCCTCGCGTGGCTATGATCAAGTCACGGCCGAAAACTATTTCGACAATGAATATCCAGGCGATTACATGGCCTGGAACCAGTTGATGAGTGCGGAAAACGGCGTGCGCAAGCGCGTTGGCCTGGCACTTTCGGAATTCTTCGTCGTATCATTGACAGGTTTGGACTTTAGCTGGCGCAGCCAGGCGATCGCGTACTACTGGGATCAGCTCAACAGCAATGCATTCGGCAACTACCGAAAATTGCTGGAAGATATCACCCTCAATCCCGCGATGGGCTATTTCCTGAGCACAAGAGGAAATCGCAAGGAAGACACGCGGACTGGGCGTCAGCCGGATGAGAATTACGGTCGCGAGGTCATGCAACTGCTTACCATCGGGCTCTACCAACTCAACAACGACGGTACCAACAAGCTTGATGCCAACGGCAAGCCCGTAGAAACTTACAACAACAGTGACGTTTCCAATCTGGCGCGAGTTTTTACCGGGTATGATTGGGATTTCACCGGAAACGTCAGAACGCCATCGACCAATGACGCAAACCGAATGATCAATAGCGTCAAATACACACTGACACCGATGACGCTAGACAACACAAAATGGGAATATCCCCAAGGATCGAGCCAGCATTCTACACTTGAAGCGAAGTTCCTGGGGACGACCATCTCGGCAAACACGGATGGCGTGACTGCGCTCAAAACCGCTCTTGATGCGTTGTTCAACCATAGCAATGTGGGACCGTTCTTTGCGCGGCAAATGATTCAGCGTCTCGTGACGAGCAACCCCAGTCCAGCTTATGTCGATCGGGTCGCAAAGAAATTCAACGATAATGGTTCAGGCACTCGCGGCGATTTGCGCGCCGTATTCAAGGCCATCCTTATGGATGACGAGGCATTGAATGCTGCCGGTTTGACCAGCGCGACCTTTGGGCGTGTGAGGGAGCCGATGATCCGGCTTGCACAATGGGCACGGACATTTGGTGCAACTTCGACGAGCGGAAACTGGAAGATTGGCAATCTCCTGGATCAGTCCAGCCAGATCGGGCAGAGTCCCTTCCGCTCTCCGTCCGTCTTCAATTTCTTTCGTCCGGGTTATGTTCCCGCGAACACCGCAATTGCGACGAACTCACTCGTTGCGCCGGAATTTCAACTGGTCAACGAAACCAGCACGCCAGGTTATGTCAATTTCATGGGCTATGCCATCAGCAGCAATGACGGCATCTACAGTGACGTAAAGGCGCAATATACGAGCGAGATCGCAATCGCGCACGATTCGGCCGCACTGATTGATCGGTTGTGCCTTTTGTTGGCGGCCAGTCAGATCTCTGACGCGACAAAGGCAACTATCCGCACAGCGGTCGACGCCATCGCGGTAACGCAAACCAGCACGAATGCTGAAAAACTGCGACGGATTCATACTGCCGTTTTGTTGGTGATGGCTTCAACAGATTATCTGGTTCAAAAATAAGAGGGGCGACCAACATGCACATTGGCAAGATGAACGATATCTCGCGCCGCTCCTTCCTGCATCGGAGCGGCCAACTGGCGGTCGCGGGCACAGCGTCGTCCTGGGCGATGGGTTTGGCCGGCATTGGTGAGGCGGCGGCATTCAGCGCAGGCACCGATTTCAAGGCCCTCGTCTGCATCTTCCTGTATGGGGGAAACGATCATAACAGCTTGCTCGTCCCTGCCGATTCAGCAAATTATGATCTGTACAGTGCGATACGTGGCGGCGGCGCTGGCCAAACGGCTGGTGGACTTGCCCTGAGCAGAGCGAGCCTCGCCGCAACAACACTTGCGCCACTTGGCAATCAGGTCCTGACCAACAATCTGCAGTACGCCCTTGCACCCCAAATGACGCGATTGAAGGCTAGGTTTGACGAAGGGAAAATGGCGCCGCTGCTCAATGTCGGGCCGCTGATAGCGCCACTGACTCTGGCGGAGTACAACAGCTCTAACCTTGTGGCCAATCCTCGCCCGGCAAAGCTGTTTTCTCACAATGATCAGCAATCCACCTGGCAATCATCCAAGCCGGAAGGTGCTCCTGACGGCTGGGGCGGACGCATGGGCGACCTGGCCATGTCGAGCAACGGAAATGCCTTGTTCACCTGCATTTCGGCTACCGGCAATGCCGTCTTTCTGTCAGGGCAACAGGCCTTGTCGTACCAGGTGTCTTCAAACGGAGCACTTGGCGTTAACGGAATAAAGAATCCGTTATTTGGTTCAGCAGCAGGGAGCACGGCGCTTCGGACCTTGATGACACAGACCAGCAATCATGTTCTGGAAGCGGAATATAGTCGTGTAACAAAGCGTTCGATTGACGCTGAGGTTGTGGTCGCTGCTGCGTTGAATCAGGTGACTTTGACGACATCATTCAAGCCAGCCACGGGTCGCAATTCCCTCGCGGATCAGTTGGCGATTATCGCCAAACTTATTGGCGCGAGGCAGGCTCTTGGGGCAAAAAGGCAGGTCTTTTTGGTCAGCATGGGCGGATTTGACTTGCATGACAGTTTGCCTGGAAAACAACCTGGGCTCATGTCGCAGGTCGATTTCGCAATGGACGCGTTTTACAGGGCGACGATCGAGATGGGCATTTCCGACAAAGTGACAACGTTTACCGCCTCCGACTTTGGCCGCACGTTAGCGTCAAACGGAGATGGCTCGGACCATGGCTGGGGCGGCCATCACCTTATCCTCGGCGGCGCAGTAAATGGCGGACGCTTTTATGGCACCGCGCCCAATATTTCGGTAACGAGCAACGACCAAGTGGGCCAGGGTCGTCTGTTGCCGAGCACATCGGTGGATCAATATTCAGCAACTCTTGCACGCTGGTTTGGTGTCGCCCCATCGGAACTGGCTAACATAGCACCCAATATTGGTCGGTTCGCGAGTAACGATCTCGGTTTTCTTCCCTAAGCTTTTTGAGGCATTGCTCGCGGCTCGCGGACGCAAAACAGCATGACAATAAGCGCCGCGGCAATCAGGCCGATCGAGAGCCAGATGAGCGGAATGAAACCGTAGAGGGACGCGACGATACCTCCGAAGATCGGGCCGATGGCTGCAACAGATGTTTCTGCCGTCGTCGATAACGCTAGCCGCATAGGCGTGTCCTCACGCGACCCGAATTCGAGAACCAGGGTCTGTTGGCTCAATGAGTAACCGCAAAGTGCGGCACCGAGAGCAATAAATCCCAGTACAAAGCCAGACTGATCGCTGGCCAAAACCATCAGTACGAATGCTCCTATCCAGACAATATTGGAGAGGATGTAAACCAGCCGGAACCCCTTCCTGTCGCCCAAGGCGCCCCAGATAATGTTGGACAGTGTATCAGCGCCCAGAAAGGCGAGCGAGAAAATGCCCAGCGCCTTTCCGTCGAGGTGAACCACATCCCCGGCATGAAGGATGCAGAATGGCATCGCAATCCGTCCCGATGTTGTCAGAAGCTGTGCGACGAGGAAGTGTTTGTAATTCCGGTCGGCAAGCAGGAGCGGCAATTCCCTCAACCTGTCCGTGAGGCGCATCGGAGCGCGCCTTCGATGGTTGTCTGGCTCTCGTATGACGAGTGCCAGAACCGCCAGTCCAAGGCTCGTAAGGACAAAGGCAAGCATGAACGTTGTTGCATAACCATTGCCCAGAACATTGTGTTCGATCAGCGTGCTGCCAGCCCACCACGACAGAGCAGCCGCGACGGCTCCACCTGCCATATTGCGATAGCCTTGCAACCGGCCCCGCTTTTGTAGCGGGATGACCTTTGCCATCAGCATCTGGAACGACACACGCTGTGCGCCTGAATAATAGCCGAGCAGGAAGAGAAAAAGGATCGTCGCAGTGGCCAGCCATGCTCCAGAAAGAAACCAGCCGGAAAGTGCAAGGCCGAGCAACTGGACCCGCATCATTGTCCCGTTGCGCATTGCGTTTGGCAGGATCCGTTTCTTGTCCTCGATCTGGCTGGCACTCAACAGCGGCGACATCACTGCGCCTGCCTGCTGCAGCGCCTGCGATACGCCAACCATCACCGATGATCCGGTCAGCATGTAGAGATAGGCGGGAACAAAGGTTGGCGCATAGATGAGCCGAAATCCGGTCATCCCCAGCATTCCATGCGCAAAATGTGCGATAAAGTTCCGCTTCAGATTTTCTGCAACAAATCGATCGTTCGCATGATCGTCCGGTGTCAGGACATCGACCCCGGTGTCGGTCCCAATCGGTGCGAGATCATCCTCTGCATTCAAATCTTTTCCAATCGTGCGTATTGTTCACCCCGCTACGGGTTACCCATAGCCGGTGCAACACAAACTTTGCCGTGGATCGTC